>JAFGHX010000095.1 GCA_016929905.1 Kiritimatiellia bacterium | reverse complement strand
GGCGGCCGGCTTCTTCGGCGTCTATTCCGGCAAGCTGGCCAACGACGGCGAACGGCTCGCGCTGCTGGACAGCGACGGGCGCACGGTCACGGCCGTTCGCTACAACGACAAGAACGGCTGGCCCGAAGCGGCCGACGGGGCCGGCTGCTCGCTCGTGCCCGTCGACGAGAACGGCCCGCAGGACGATGCCGCCAACTGGCGCGCCTCGAACCTGATCGGCGGTTCGCCCGGTTACGACGACGGCGCGCCGTTCCGTGTCGTGATCAGCGAGGCGCTCACCCACACGGACCCGCCGGCGGTGGACGCGATCGAGCTGTTGAACGCGGGCGATGCGGCCGCGGACATCGGCGGCTGGTACCTGAGCGATACGCTGACCGACTACCGCAAGTACCGCATCCCCGACGGCACGACGGTGGCGGCCGGCGGCTACATGGTCTTTGACGAACACGATTTCAACACCGACACGAACGATCCGGCCTGTTTCGCGCTCGATTCGCACGGCGACCAGATCTACCTCACACGGTGGGACGCGCACGGGAACCTGCAGTACCTGGCCGAGGAGTCTTTCGGCGGCGCGGCGAACGGCCGCGCGTTCGGCCGGCACGTCTGTTCCGACGGGCACGCCGACTTCGTCGCCCAGACGACGGCCGACACGCTGGGCGCGGCCAACGCCGCGCCGCTCGTCGGCCCGGTGGTCATCAACGAGATGATGTATCACCCGGCGGCGGGCGGGCTCGAGTTCGTCGAGTTGGTCAACATCGGCGGGGGTGCGGTGAACCTGTACGATCCGGCACACCCGGCCAACACCTGGCGGCTCGGCGCGGCGGTGGACTACGCGTTCCCGGCCGGCACGACGCTGGCGGCGGGCGAATACGTGCTGGTGGCGTCCACCAACGAGGCCGCCTTCCGCGCGGCGTATCCCGGCGTGCCCGCCGGCGTACGCGTGTTCGGGCCGTATGCCGGCCGGCTCGGCAACGGCGGCGAGAGCCTTAAACTGTGGCGGCCGGACGCGCCGGACCCCGAAGGCGTGCCGTGGATCCTGGTCGACCGCGTGAAGTACAACGACAACAGTCCGTGGCCCGAGAACGCGGACGGGGCCGGCCACTCGCTCGAGCGGCAGGATCCGCACGCCTACGGCAACGACCCGGCCAACTGGGCCTCGAGCCGGGCGGCGGGCGGCACGCCGGGCGAACCCAACGGCGGCGTGCTGGTGCCGGCCACCGCCGGGTGGCGCTACCACGACCGCGGCGAGGACCTCGGCGCCGGCTGGCGCGCGGCCTCCTACGACGACGGCGCCTGGCGCGACGGCAACGCGCCGCTGGGCTTCGCCTATCCGGACGTGGACACCGAGGTCTCCTACGGGGAGGACCCGAACAACAAGCCCATCACCACCTACTTCCGCAAGCGCTTCACGCTCGGCGCTTCGCCTTCCAGCGTGACGCAGCTCACGCTGAAAGCCCGCTACGATGATGGGTTCGTCGCCTGGCTCAACGGCCAGGAGATCGCGCGCCGCTCGATGCCGGGCGGGACGGTCAGCTATGGCACGGTGGCCACGAGCCACGACGCGGCCGACTACGAGACGATCGATCTGCTCGCGCAGAAGGACAGGCTGGTCACGGGTTCGAACGTGCTGGCCGTCGAGGTGCACCAGTCGGGCCCGGGCAGCAGCGACCTGTTCATGGACATGGAACTGACCCATGCGGCGGCGGCCTCGAACCCGCGCATCCAGACCTCGGTCGCCTCCATAACCGTCCCCGAAGGCGGCACGGCTGGGTTCCAGGTGCGGCTCTCGGCCCAACCCGCCTCGAGCGTCACCGTCACGACCGCGCGCAGCGCGGGCGATTCGGACGTCACGGTCTCCGGCGGCGGCACGCTGACGTTCACAACCTCGAACTGGAACACCTACCAGACCGTGACGCTCGCGGCGGCGGAAGACAACGCGGACAACGCCAACGGCACGGCCACGTTCACCTGCTCGGGCAGCGGGCTCACGTCCGCCTCGGTGACCGCGACGGAGGCGGACGACGACTACACGCTGAGCATCAGCGCGGCCAACGGGACGGTAGCGAAGAACCCGAACAGCCCGTACTACGACAACGGGACATCCGTCCAGCTCACGGCCACGCCGAATGCGGGCTACGCGTTTACGGGCTGGAGCGGGGATCTCTCCGGCACGGCCAACCCGGCCAGCCTGACGATGAACGCGAACAAGTCGGTGACGGCCAGCTTCACGGCGGCGCCGCCGGCCGCGCCGGATAACGTGGCGGCCGCGGCGGTTTCCTCCAGCGAGATCCGGCTGACCTGGCGCGACAATTCGGACAACGAGACCCAGTTCAAGATCCGGCGCAGCGCCGACGGCGTGGACTTCGGCGCACTGGATGCGGTGTTTGTCGGGCCGAACGTCACGAGCTGGACCGACACGGGGCTGGCCGCCGGCGCGCGGCGCTGGTACATCGTGCGCGCGGAGAACGCCGCGGGCGTGTCGGCCTACAGCGCGGCCGTCGACGCCACGACGCCGGCCGCGCTGGAGACGTTCACGGCCTACAACGACCTGGCCTGGTTCGCGGGGCAGCCGGCGTCGAACATCACGACCTTCACCACGACCAATTCCTTCCCCGCGGGCGTGCCCGCCGGGCGCCTGCTCGACTATGCCACCGGCCAGCCACTCGCTGCACGGCTGGCGGTCGCCGGCGGGAACGGCGTCATGGCCGAGCAGGGCGCGCACCCGGCCGCCGGCACCGATGCGCACGCGGTCTTCGATGGCAAGCTCGACGCGGCCGGCACCATCTCCTACTGGACGGACGACCTCGTGCTGACGCTCTCGGAACTGGACCCGGCCCTGCGCTACGAGCTGGTGCTCTACGCCGACCGCGGCAAGGCCAACTACGCCGGCGCCGACGCGCGCTGGCAGCGCGCCACGCTCGCCGGCGCGGCCGGCTTCGCCAACGCCAGCACGCCCGGCGCGAGCGTCACGACCGAGACGACCGCCAACGACACCACCGTTTACAACGCCGGCTACAATACCGCCAACGGTTACGTCACCCGGTTCAGGAACATCGACCCCGGCGCGGACGGGACCGTCGTGCTGAGGGTCAAGTCCGACGCGGCCAACGCCTGCTACCCCTATGCCAATGCGCTGATGCTCAAAGGCACGAAAGCCGACGATCCGGAGTCAAAGGTCGAAAGCGGGGCGGTGTGGAAGTATCGCAAGGGCACGGCCGAGGCATCCGCGCCCGCCACCGCATGGCGAAACTTCGGCTTCGACGATTCGGCCTGGGCCGAAGGCGCCGCGCCGTTCGGGTACGGCTCGGATGCCTACGGCACGACGCTGGCGGACATGCGCAACACCTACTCCTGCCTCTACCTGCGCAAGACGTTCGAGATTGCCTCCGCCGCGCGCGTGCGCGAACTGCGGCTGTGGGTACGCTACGACGACGGGTTCGCCATGTGGGTCAACGGCCAGGAAGTCGCGCGTGTCAAGGCGCCCGGCGAACCCGGCTCGGCTCTGCCGTACACGACGCTTGCCGATTATGCCACCACCCCCGAAGAATGGAGCCTCACGCTCACCGGCGCGGACATGCCCGCGCTCGTCGACGGCACAAACGTGGTGGCCGTCCAGGTCCTCAACAACTCGCTCGGCAGCGGCGACCTGAGTTTCGACGGCTCGTTATCCGTTATTCGGTATTCGTTATCCGTGGCGGCGGACGCCGACCAGGACGGGATGCCGGATGACTGGGCGACCGAGCATCTGGCCGCGCTGCCCGACCCGGCCGACCGGGTCGACTCTTCCGACCCGGACCACGACGGACTCTCGAACCTCGAGGAGTACATCGCCGGGACGGACCCGACCGGGCCGGCCAGCACGTTCGACGTCAGTCTGCAGGCGGCCGGCGGCGGGCTCCTGGTCTCGTTCCTGACCGTCGCGGCCGGCGGAACCGGATACGAGGGGCTGAGCCGGTACTACGCGCTCGAGGAGTGCCCGGCCGGGCCCGGCGTGTGGGCCGCGCTGCCGGACTTCGACCGGATCGCGGGGCTCGGCCAGCCGGTCGTATACACCAACGCCGCGCCGGACGGCTCGCACAGCTACCGTGCCCGGGTCTGGTTGGAGTAGCTTCTCGGGCCGGCGCAAACGGAAATACCCCTTTCAAGGAGAGGACGGATGAGGACCCACCCTTTCCGGCCGGCCTCACACATGGCTGCCTTCGCTGCGGGGCTCTGCCTGGCCGCGAGGGCCGCTCGGCCGGCCCTCGCGCAACGCGCCGGGGGGCTTGCCGGCCCGAAAAACGCCGTTTCCCTGTAAACCCGTACCTTCTTCACGGCGTCTAACCGGTAGATCCCGGGGGATTCAAGCGGCGCTGATCAGCCCGCATCCGAAAAGGTCGGATGGCGGAATCCAATTGCGTTGAAAGACCTCGGCGCGGGTGGAACCGCGCCCTCCAGTGCGCCATGTTGTGTGGTTTGGAGGGCCGGGTTCCACCCCGGCCGGGCCTTTGATGGGGTTTTTCAGCGCAAGCGAAATCCGAGAAGAATCGGAATGCTCGAAGCTCACAATTCCAGCATCGAACGAGACGGCAGCTCTCTGGACGCCCTGCTTGACGGCGCCGCCGGAACCGAGTACGCACCTTGCGTCAAATCACTCGCCCTGGCGTTTTGGGACAGCGCGCGCGGCGCCATGACGCCGCTCGTCGCCGTGGTGGTGGTGTGCATGCAGTCGGCCGTTTTGACGGGCCGGACGGCGGAGCCCCAACCTGTCTGGAAATGGGCCGTGTCCGGCGGCGGTCCGGCGGAGAACGACTACTGTCGTGGTGCGGCCTGCGATGACAGCGGCCATTCGTTCGTGACCGGTGACATCAGCGGAACCCATTGCCTGGTCGGCGGCATCCTCACCAATGCCGCCGGCAGTCTCGGCGACTGCTACGTGGTCAAGTACGATCCGGCAGGTGCAACGCAATGGGTGCGCGTCATTGGCGGCGCGAGCACGGAGGCCGGTGTCGACATCGACACGGATAGCGTCGGATCCGCGGTCGTGGCGGGCACGTTCGGTTCGTCGCCGCTGGACTGTGGGCTGGACACGAACGGGCTGCCCGTCACCGTTGTGCTGACGAACGGCTCGCGCGGCGTATTGCTCGTCAAGCTCACCACGGACGGCGCGACCGACTGGGCTGTGGGGTTTGGCGGCACGGGCCGGGCGGCCGCGAACGAAGTGGTGTGCGGGGCGAACGACGAGATTCTTGCCACCGGCCCCTTCGCCCAGCTTGGAACGACCCTCACGTTTCCCGACAACACGGCCGTCACGAATACCGGTGGAGACCAGGGCGTGTGGGTAGGCAAATGGACGTCAGCCGGCCAGTTCGTCTGGGGGTTCGGGCTGGACGGGGATGGACACGAGGAAGGGCGTGGCATCAGTACGGACGCGGAAGGCCACATCCTGCTTTGCGGCGAGTTCGACAGCCAGTTGACCCTGGGGACGAACGTCCACACGACGGCCGGCGGCTCGGACATTTTCGTGGCCAAGTATGACGCTTCAGGATCCCTTCTCTGGTCCAGCCGGTACGGAAGCACGAACGCGGACGCGGGGCGCGGAATCGATCCCGGTCCGGGCGGTTCCGTTTACGTGTCCGGCCAGTTCGACGGCACGGTCGACTTTGGTGGGCACGTGTTGACCAGCACGAACCAATCCACGGATTGCTTTCTTCTCAAGCTGGACGGTGATGGAAACGTGTTGTGGGCGCGCGCTTTCGGGAGCACAGCCGGCGATGTCGGGTGCGAAATCGAATCCGACGCAAGCGGCCGGGTCACCTGTGCGGGGAGCGCGTTCGCCAACCTGACGTTTCACGACGGAACCGTCGTCCCCACAACGGCCGGGATCCGCGACCCGTTCGTGGCCCGGTTCGACGCCGATGGGAACCTGCTCTGGGCAACGGCCGGTGGCGGAAGCAGCGACGACGTGAATTTCGCGCTCGGCACGGATCCGGCGGGCCAAGTCACGGTTGTGGGGGCGTACAGCGGTTCCGCGACATACGGTTCGCATACGATTTCGGACACCGGGGGCACGGGCGCCGACTTCTTCGTGGCCCGGCTCGGCACGAACGTAGCCTCGCAGGGGGACGGCGTCTTGATTACAAACGCGATGTCTTTCGGTGGGGCGAGCCGCGAATACTACCTGCACGTGCCGGCGAGCTATACGGGATCGGATGCCGTGCCTCTGGTCTTTGACCTGCATGGGGGCGGGGGTAACGGGAGCGCTGCCGCGGAGAAGCACGGCTGGCTTCCTCTTTCCGATCAACACGGGTTCATCGTCGTGCTCCCCAATGCCGGGGGCATCATGGGGCCGGGCATGTTTGACTGGAACAACTACTGGCAGGATCCGGACATAGACGATGCCGGGTTCCTGGCCGCCCTCGCCCGGAAGATCCGGGTGGAATACAATATCGACCGGGACCGCATCTACATGACGGGACACTCTGACGGCGCCGCCATGGCCAACACCTTCGCGAATTTCTACAGTGATCAAATCGCCGCCTGCGCACCCGTGAACGGCAACTGGATCACCACGTTCGGCCTGCCCGAGACGCTTCTTTCTCCGAATACGGCCGTTCCCGTATGGACCTGGCGGGGCGAGACGGAGACACAGTTGACCGGCCTTCAGACGCGCGACGTGCAGGACGCGTGCCAGAAGGCCTACTGGATGCGTACCCTGCAAACCGGCCCCGAACAGCCCTGCGAGGTGTCGTCGGACGGGCAGTTCACGTATCATGACGAGATCTATACGAACGGGCTCGCGGAATACCGATTCACGGAGACGCTGGGCCAGTTTCACACCTGCCAGACGAACTACGCCCACCGAATCTGGAACGAGTTCTTCTCTCAACACCGACGGACGTATTCGGTGCCCGTGCCGCGGGAGATCACCGTCGAAAGCATTACGTTCGTGGATCAGGCTTTCCCGGCAGCCGCTCCGCCGTACGCGCATGTCATTGTGTCGGCGCCGGACGACACGGAACTGGAACTCCAGGTTTCGACGAACCTGTTGGGGATGTGGACGTCGGGACCGACCGGGACGGTCGTGGCCGGCGGCCGGCAGCGGTTCATGGAGGAGACCTTGCCCTCCGAGCCGCGCGGCTACTGTCGGTTCAGGGTGCTGGGCCCGTCCGGCCCGCTGCCTTCCGACGATCCGGCCGAGCACGGCATTACCGAGCAGGACCTCGACGGCATCCGCCACAGGATGGACACCGCGGTGGCCACGAACCTTACGACGGGTTGCGCCATACTCATTGCACACCGGGGCAAGATCATTTTCAGGGAGGCCCGCGGCGACATGACAACGAACGAGGTTTACGGTCTGGCCTCCACGACCAAGCCCGTTACGGCCACGACCGTGATCCTGGCTTCGGAGCTGGGGCTGGTCGCGCTCACGAACGCCATTTCGAGCTACATTCCCGGCTTTGCGGCCGTGACGTTGGCCGGTGGCGCGCCGCCGGCGCGGCCGCCGACCGTGATGGATGCGATCTGCAACATGTCGGGTATCTCAGGGGCCGGTGAGTCCGCGCCGACGAACAACACGATGTCACTGGCGGAGTATGGCGATACCGTCGCGGGACGGGATCTCGTTTCGGAGCCCGGCGAGTGGCAGTACAGCGGGACCGGCTTCACGGTGGCCGCGCGCTGCGTGGAGTCACAGGCGGGCGTGCCGTTCACAACGTTCATCCAGCAGCAGCTCTTCGACCGGTTGGGTATGGAGAACACGGCATTCCCCCCGCCGTCGCCTTCCTATCCGTACGACCCGGACGTGGTGGGGCGTTTCATCATGGCGGGCGGCAGTCTGCGGAGCACGCTGGATGACATGGCGATCTTTCTGGAATTCCACCGGTTCGGGGGGCGCTACGGCGGGCTTCGCCTGCTGTCGGAATCGGGGGCCCGCGCGATGCGCAAGTACCAGGTCACCAGCACCGGGCTGGATTTCCCGGTGGCCGATGACTACGGAACGGGCTGGTGGATCGAGCGGCCGGGCGGTCCAAACGGAGAGTATCTCACCATCACCGGCGCCGGTTCGCTCGGCAGCCAGATGTGGGTGGATCTGGACTCCGGGGTGATCGGCATCATCTTCACCCGCACATCGTACGCAATCATCGACGACTGGATGCGCGATATCCAGCTTCTTGTCCGCTCGTTCTCATGGTCGGGATGATCATGCCCGGGCGCACGAGACCAAGCGGCACGGCGGTTGGCCGCTGGTGTTCGATGAGCCGTGGAAATGGACACAAGGAAGAGCGTGGCGCCGGCGTGGACACTGGCCGTGATTTGTCGGAGTCCCCCTGGTGGATTGGCGGATAGGGAAGCAAGGCATGTCTGCGATGAATGAAGAGCCCGCAAACAACAGGAGGCATGCCGTACGGAACCGGCCAGCCTTGTGCAGGCTGGTCTTGGTCTATCTGGCCCTGGTCTCGCCGGTGCGGGCCTCGTCGCTTGCGATCCAGCATGGCGACAGCCGCATCACGCTGGCCGTCAGCGACATGGCGGCCGGAACGACGAACAGCGTCGAACGCTGCGCGAACCTCGCCGAGGCCGCGTGGGAACCCGTGGCCAGCTTCCTGAGCACGGGCACTCATACAAACTGGTCCGAGGCGACGGGAGACACGCGCGCCTTCTACAGGGTTGCTACCCACCTTTCCGGCACGTTCGTGAGCGGCAACCGTTTGGCCTGGGCGGACGCGGAATGCTCGCCTTGGGAGGGCATCTTTCCCAGCGACATTTACACCGTGTCGGATACGAACATGGTTACCGGCCGACGCGTGAACCTGCCGCTGCCGCCGGAAGATCTGGTGTCCGAACGGCTCGACGCACTGGCCGTCAGTACACTGGATGGGTTTTCTCTCTGTCCGCGCATCACGATACCGTTCCAGGGGAGCGTTCCGGACACCGCCACGTTCACCACGGGCAGTGTCTTTCTTGTCGCCCTCTCGCTCCCCGACAGGGGCGCCGTGATTCCGATCGATCAGCGAATCATTGACAGCGCGCTTCCCAACAAACCGAGACTCATCTGTGCGCCCTCGGCCTATCTCCGGGAATCCTCACGCTACGCGACAGTCGTCACGCGCGATCTCAGCGCCGGCGCGGTGCCGGTCCGACCCGCGCCGGAGTTCGTGAATGCCATGTCGGCGCACGCGACGAACGGCACACCGGGCACCGTCTATGAGGCGTCGGTATTCGATGCTCTGGACGTCATATCGGACGCGTCGATCCTCCCGCTGGATCGCATTCTCACATTGTCCGTTTTCACCACCCGCACCGTGAGCGACCTGGCGGTCAAGCTGCGAAACCGGCTGATCGCGGGCGACTTCACGATCACCGCACCGGATCTCAACGTGGACGGGTTTCCCGGCAACGAGGTTTTCGATGCATCGGCCATCACGGCCATTCGCACTTTCCTGCATCGTGCGAGCCTTGTGTCGGACGGGTCGGCCGTCGTGAATTTCGGGCCTGGCTCGCTTGTCTCCGATGTGGTCGGGACACCGGATTGGACGCAAGAAGTCTACGCGGAAAACGTTCGGACAGGCCACGGAATCCCGGTTCCCGTCGGCGCCATGGCAGGTGACGGATCCGTGACGAACCTGGATGTGACGCTGCTGAATCCGGCGCCGGGTGACGAAATCATCCTTCTCGTAAAGAAGCAGATCCTGGGCGAAACATCGCGGCCCTACCTGTGGAACAGCACGATTGGACAGATCGTGTTCGGCGCCGTGGACACGCCGTCATACCAGGATGCCACCGGCCGCATTCCGTCGGTCAAGACCGGGGCCGCCTTCGTGCCCCAACAGACGGGCACGAACCGGGTGGTCTTCGCGCTGTTCGTACCCGCCGCCGCTACGCCGGCCGGGGGCTGGCCGCTGGCGCACTACGCGCACGGCGGCGGAGGCAGCTTCCTGGACGGGGGCATGCTGCATTCCGCGCCGGTGATGGCCATTCGCGGGATGGCAACCCTGGCGTTCAGTGCCCCGGGGCACGGCGGCGGACCGCGCACGACGATAGAGCTGACCACAGCCAACGGCACGGCGGTCATTCCCGGGTCCGGCCGGGCCAGGGACTACGACGGGAATGGGCGGTTCGAGGATCAGACCATGTATCGGCACAGGATCATCCAGCGCATATCCGACTTCTATGCCCTGGTGCGGTCCGTCCAGCTTGGCGTGGATATCGAGGGCGACAGCGCCGCGGAGATCACCACCGATCCGGCGCGGACAAGCCTGTTCGGCATCTCCTTCGGAGGCCGCACCACGACCCTGATGGCGGCCACCGAGCCGAACATCTCTGTGTTTGCCGCAAACGTGCCGGGCATCGGAGGATCGCCGGTGAATTTCGGATACCATCCCGTTCTGGGCTCGTGGCGGTCTACCTACGATGCATGGTGCGCGGCCCGCATACCGGCATTGCTCAACGGGGCGTCACCCGAATGGGGCGGATTGTTCAATGAGGACATCCCGACGAGGGGCCAACCGGTGCAGGACGGCATGGCGGCCGGTGCGGAGGCGCTTCAGCGCGCGCTGGACTTCAAGCTGTGGCAGGAGCAGGAGCAGGCGACGGCAAGCTACGCCAGGCATGTGGCTTCCGGGGCGCTGCGCGGGGCGCCGGCCGCGTATTTCGTCCAGATCGTGCGCGGGGACAGCATGGCCGTCAATCCCATGCAATGGCTGCTGATTGAGTCCGGCGGCCTGAAGCCGCGATCGGGAATCATTCGTTGCGACAACGAACCGGCGTTCGATGCCAAGTATTTGCCTTACATTCCCGGTGGCGTCACCCGCCATTTGCTGCTGGCGCTTCCCTTCAACGGCTTTCCTTCTACTGACGTCAGCGGCTACATCAGTCACCTGGCCCGCGTGCAGATAGGCGACTTCATCCTGGCCAACGGCGTCATGATCAGCGATCCGGACGGATCCGGCGAGATCTTTTCCGGCGACGTCTTCCAGGCGCCGATCCCGGATGCCGTATATGAACTCATGTCCCGCGACGGGGGCTTCTGAGAACGTCGATACAGTGTCGGAGGCTTCCTTGACCCCGCCGGTTCCGTCCGAGGCCGCCACGAACAAGCCGCAGTGGGTTAGCCCTAGGGGACCGCGCCCATCCGTGGTTCCGGCCCAATTCCACGGCCTTGGCGGCCATGGCTGCACCGCGTGGAGCATGGCATTCGTTTCCGGGAATGTCTGGTCCCTTGTCTCTTATGGTTACTCCGGCAGAACTATTGACGAGGAATCGCGCGCCGTCCAGAAAGATTCCGGCCTTGCCCGTGCGGGCCGGGCGATCACGATCATACCGGCTTCTCAGCATCGCTCGTAGTACGAGGTGCGCAGGCTGGCGGACGTGATGACGCGGCGGATCAGCCCGCGGGCGGCGAGTTCCTTCAGGTCCGCGGACGCCGTCCGGACGGAACAGCGCAGAAGGGAGGCCGCCTTCTGCGGGCCAAGTTGGCCGTGGTGGGCGAACAAGCCGACCAGTTGCTCCCGACGGGCTTCGCCGCGGAGCCGTTTGCCCTGCGCCGGAACTGGGTGGGCCGGCGCCTGTGCGGCCGGCGCGGCGCTCGATGTGCCCTGAAACAGATCCGGCATCAGCACGGGCGCGTCGCCGGCGCTCAACACGATCCGTTCGATCTGATTCTTCAGCTCGCGTACGTTGCCCGGCCAGTCGTACCGGCGCAGCGCCTCGACGAGACCGGAAGCCAGTTGCAGCTCGGCGCCCGGGCAGAACTCGGCCAGGAAATGCCGGGCCAACGGCAGGATATCCTCGCGCCGCTCGCGCAGGGGCGGCAGTTCGATCCGCAGTCGCGCCAGCCGATAGAACAGGTCCTTGCGCAGCAGGTTCTGGGCCACCAGTTCTTCAGGCGGCCGATTCAGCGCGGCGAGGATTCGGGCACGGCAGAGGCGCAGTTCCGTGCTGCCCACCGGCCGCAGCTCGCCGTCTTCGAGCACGCGCAGGAGCTTGGCCTGCAGCGCCGGGGCGAGCGAGTCGATCTCGTCCAACAACACCGTTCCCTCTCCGGCCGCTATGAAGATGCCGTCGTACGCGACCGTTGCGCCCGAAAACGCGCCCTCGGCGTGGCCGAACAGTTCGGACTCGATCAGCGTTTCGGAGAGCGCCCCGCAATTGATCGGCAGGAACGGCGCCGCCGACCACGGGCTGCGCTCGTGCAACAGGCGCGCCACCACCTCCTTGCCCGTGCCCGTCTCACCCGTCAGGAGTAAGCTTTCGCGCCGCGCCGCAAACCGCCCGATTGTCGCCTCGATTTCCCGGATCACCGCCGAAACGCCGATCAGACGGGGCGGGCGCCCCGCGGCCGGTCCGCCCTCGGTCGGCGGCGGCCCGGCAGCCCGCCGGTGTCGTGCCGGCTTGGCCGCGGCACTCTGCGCGGCACGCGCGACAAGACTCGCCGCCCGATAGGCCGTCAGTTCGTGCGCGAATCGGAACGCTTCGGCGGCCACCCCAGGAAAACGGGGATGGACAAGCGTGGCCAGATGGCGCACGGCCCCCTCCTCGTCGCCGCGCAGCAGGCAGGTTCTTGCCCGGATTCCCCGGCAGCGAAAATCGTCCTGCCGCGGGTCAAGCCGCTGCAGGCACGCCTCCGGCACACGCCGCACGCGGCGGCATAGCGCCTGCTCGGCCATCAACCGCAGCGATTCGTTTCTCTCCATGGGCCGGGCGACGCGCATCCGACGGATTTCGATCAGCAGGTGTTGCGCGGCGTCCAGATCTCCGCGCGCCAGGGCCAATCGCGCGCGCGCCAGTGCGAACAGCGCCGGATTGCGCTGGACCGGCGCTTTTTCAGACACAGTCCCCGCCTCGATCCGATTCAATAGCGCTTCGGCTTCCTCTGCCCGCCCGGCCTGGGCCAGCAACAGGATGCGCGGACTCCAGTAGTAGGTGAATGTGTTTGGCCGCTTGGGATACGCCAGGGCTGCGTCCGAGTGCTTCATGGCCCGGTCCATCTCACCGGTCAGGCGAAAAAACTCGGCCAAGGCCGCCTCCGCGCAGAAGTCGGAAGGCGTTCCCATCTCTTCGACATGCCTGGCCGCCTTTTCGAAGTGGCCGGCCCGTGCCTCGACGGAAATCCCGATCAATGCCCACAGCCGGCCCTCCGGCGTGGAACCGGGCACTAACTTCAATGTCTCCTCTATCAGCGCCACGCTCGCCTCGAGGTCGTCCCGCAGAATCAGGAAGTCGCGGATCTTCCCGCGCAGCATTTGCATCATAAAGGGGCCGAGGGACTCTGGTGGCAGGGCTTTCGCCCGCCCAATCAGAGCCTCGGCTTCGACCATGAAGCCGGCTTCCAGTGCCATATACACCGCTTCGAGCAGATGAGAGATAGACTGCTCGGCTTCACCTGATGCCGCCGCCACCGCGGTGTGAATCGTCTCGGCTACGCGCGGGTCCCGCACATCGGGCGGTCGACCGGCTCGCACGATGCCGCCGGCACCCGCTGCGCCCAGCTCTTCCGCTCCCTCTTCCGAAGACGTCTTCGAGGCCATCCTTCTATCGTCCCGTGCGTTTCCGGTGCGTGTCACGTCCTGGTTTCCGTTTCACACGAGCCACCATGCGGACCTCTGACTTCCGCCCCCCGACCTTTGGGTTACGCCCGAAGCCCGCATTAGGCCTAACTTGGAACTAATCAGGTTTCTTTTGCAGGCAAAATGGCATCTCGAGTACAGGGTGTCAAGCGGCAAGAGCAGCCAACTCGGAATAGATGCACAACGCTGTGAGGCAATGGACAAGGGCGTTTTTTCCGCATTGGGGGTGCTGTTGACCGGTCGAAGCGCCTGGCTGGCACGATTTGTGCTCTGAGGGAAGGCGTCAAAGGAGCTTGGCGTTCTTGAGAGGCAGCGCACGACACGGAAAGGAGGCAGCGGACGGACGGCGGAAGCAGCCGAGCGCGCGATGTTTGGACAGATCAAATGAACGAAGGAGCTACGAAATGAAAGCGAGAGCGAGTGACGGCAGGTCGGGTTTGTGGGCGTTGGCGGTTCTGGTGGTGTTCCTGTGCGGTTCCGTAGCGCAGGCGGCGGACTGGCTGGTGGACGGCGGGATCCAGTACGCAACCGTCCAGCAGGTCGGGGGTACAAATTGGATAATCGACGCCTGCGACATGAACGATGCGGGCCAAGTCACCGGGGAGTGGCGCACAAACGGCGATCAGGTATATGCAAATGGGTACATTTGGACGGAACAAGCAGGCCTGCGCGACCTGGGCACGCTGGACGGGTGGAGCTCACAGCCCTACGGGATCAACAACGCGGGTCAGATCGTTGGGTGGGCCCCCGTGACCGGCGGCGGCAAGCACGCCTTTCTGTGGACGGCACAGCATGGCATGCAGGACCTGGGCGTGTTGCCGGGGTGCGACAACGGCGAAGCCAAAGCGGTCAACGATGCGGGCCAGGTCGTCGGGTTTTCCAACGAGCATAATCCCTGGCGCAAGACCGCCTGGGTGTTGACAGAACTGTACGGCATGTGCCCTCTGGGCGCGCTCGGGGTGAGCGAGTTCGGGGAGTGGACGTCATGCCCCTCCGACATCAACAACGCAGGCCTTATCGTCGGGTTTTCCAGTGTCACCGGCGGGTCCCATCACGCCTTTTGGTGGACGGCACAGCACGGCATGCGAGACCTAGGTGTGTTGCCAGGATGCAGGTACTCAACAGCCTACGCAGTCAACAATGCGGGCCAGGTCGTCGGAGAATCGGGTATTGATGACACCAACCGCCATGCCTTCGTCTGGACGGAACAAGCCGGGATGCGCGACTTGGGCGTTCTCCCCGGAAAGACAGGATCCATCGCCACGGACATCAACGACGGTGGCTTCACCGTCGGATCGAGTAGCGACTACGACGAGTATAAGGACTGTATTTATGAGGTGGGGAAGTGCGCCTGCCTGTGGATGCCGGACGGCCGTGTGTTGGACCTTGACCAGTTCCTCCCGCCGGATTCTCCTTTGCGAGGAACGCTGATCGATGCCATTGCCATCAACAACTCGAACGAAGTGCTTGTCAGCAGCAGCGTCACCTCGGCCATGCACCTCAAGTACTTCATCCTGTCTCTGCCGCTGACGGACTCCGTGACGGTTTTCACGGCCTACAACGACCTGTGCTGGGCCGCCGGGCAGACGACGCGCGCGAACGTTACGCGCTACTCCCGCGCGCAGGGCGGCGCGCTGAAGGACTTCGGCTTGGGCCATTTCCTCGCGGCGACGCTGACGGTCAACGACGGCGGCGACGGGCCGTATGCGAACCAGGGCGCGGACGCCTGGGCGGGCACGGATGCGTCCGATGCGTTCGCCGGCAAGGTGGACGCCAAGGGGGTGATCAGCTACGGAGCCACCCCCCTGACGCTGACCTTCGCCGGGCTCGATCCCGCGCTGCGCTACGAGGTCGTCCTGTTCGGGAACCGGGCCGTTCTTTTTTACAAAGACCGGTTGACGGCGGTTCAACTGGGCGGCGTGCGCTCGTTCGCGAATGCGAGCAGCGACGGGGTTGTGGTTTCGGACCGGGTCGTGCCGGGCGATACGGCGACGCTCTGCCACGGAGACAACACGGCCAACGGGTACGTCGCGCGCTTCGCCGCCATCGATCCGGGCTCGGACGGGCAGTTCGTTCTCACGGTGGGCGACGGAGGCTCGGCCAATCCGCCCAAGTTCTACGCCAATGCCGTCATGCTCCGGGCCATCGAGCCGGGTGGCGAGTTCGCCAGGAACGGCGAGTGGAAGTACCAGGACGCGGGGCTCGACCTGGGCACGAGCTGGCGAACCGCCGACTTCGACGACTCGGCCTGGTCGAGCGGCGCGGCGCCCCTGGGCTACGGGCGGCCGGAGCTCGGCACGACGGTCTCCTACGGGCCGGACGCGGCGAACAAGCACATCACGACGTACTTCCGCAAGAGCTTCCGGCTGAACGTCGAGCCGGCGGCGGTCGGGGCGATGCGCCTGGAAGCCTTGCACGACGACGGGTTCGTCGCCTACCTCAACGGGCAGGACGTGGCGCGGCGCGCCATGCCCGGCGGCCCCGTGACTTACGGGACGCCGGCCGAGCACCACAACGGCACTGTGTACGAGTGGGTGGACCTGTCCGCCGACACGGACAAGCTGGTCCAAGGCCAGAACGTGCTGGCCGTCGAGGTGCACCAGCACTCGGGCGACAGCGGCGACCTGATCTGGGACGCGGACCTGCTGACGGACAGCCTGTTGCCGACGGTCGAGTTCGAGGCCGTCTCCTCAAGCGTGAGTGAAGGCACAAGCCTCTGGCATATATCCGTGCGGCTCTGTGCCCCGTCGCTCGAACGCGTCAGCGTGGACTACGCGGCGGCGGGCGGGACCGCTTCCCCAGCCGCGGACTACTCGCTCGGAGCGGGCACGCTGGTCTTCGAGCCGGGCCAGACCGAAAAGGCCATCGCGCTGTACGTGAAGGATGACGCGCAGTACGAGCTCAGCGAGACGGTGACGGTCGGGTTGCTCAACCCCGTGAACGCCACCGTCGGGTCTCTGGGGCGCCACACCTGCACGATCGACGACGACGAACTGCTGGCGCTGTGCCATCCGGGCAAGTGGACGGGGATCGACACCGGGGTCTCCGGCTACCTATGGGATGTCTGGGGCAGCAGCGAGCGGGACGTGTTCGCCGTCGGCGACGACGGCGTGATCGTGCGCCATAACGGCAGCACTGTTTCCCGGATGAACTCGGGCACGACGCAAACACTCCGGGCCGTGTGGGGCAGCGGGCCCAGCGACGTCTACGCCGTGGGCGGCCGACTCGGCCGGCGCCTGATACTCCACTACAACGGCGCCCGGTGGACGCCCATCCTGAGCGAATCGGACACACGGGACGATGCGAGCCAAGGCTACGGCCTCTACGATGTGTGGGGCAGCGGGCCGAACGACGTGTACGTCGTGGGCGACAACCGCATGCTGCATTATGACGGGCGAAACTGGACGCGGATCCTGACGTCCCGCTCGCCGTTCTACTACTCCGTCTGGGGCAGCGGCCCTAGCGACGTCTACACCGTGGCGTGGGGCAACAACGGCAACAGCATGCTGTTGCACTTTGACGGGCAGGACTGGACCGAGGTCGACGCGGGCTTCTACCCGTATCCCCACAAGGGCTGCCTCTGCGGGACAGGGCCACACGAGGTATTCGCCCGCGGGTACGCCGGCTCAGGGTCGCCCGACCAGATCTGGCACTACGACGGCGGCGCATGGACGAAGACGTCACTGCCCGGGTTCCGGAAGCCGGGCGAAAGCACGTACTGGGACACCTGCGTCGTGGATGTGGGCTGTCGTGCCGGCTATCCGTCGTTCGCGGTCGGCTGCGTGTCGCGACCGTGGAACGGCGAGGGCGAGCCGTTGCAGGATGTCTGTCTGTGGGCCTACGACGGAACGGGCGCCGACTGGACCTGGGTGGCGCACGACCTCGCCCCCGACGGCGATTGGATTCCGTTCGCGATCTGGTGCGGGCCGGACGGCGGTGTGTTCATCTCCGGAAGCCGCGGCGTCCTGATGCGGTTCCAGCCGGACACGGAGCGCGTGCGCAACGACTTCGACGGGGACGGCGCGGCGGACCTGGTCTGCTTCGAACGGGCTGAAGGCAACTGGCATTTCCTCGAGTCCGGCGGCGAAGAGCGTACCGTGCCGTTCGGCTGGAGCGAGGTGACCCCGCTCAGCGGCGACTTCGACGGCGACGGCGCGACCGACATCGCCGTCTACCATCCGGAGACGGGGAACTGGTACCTGCTGCAGTCCACGGCCGGCTACGCGCTCACGCAGTTCGGCTGGAGCGAGGCGCTGCCGGCGGCGGCGGACTACGACGGGGACGGCAAGACTGACATCGCCGTGTATCATCCGGGCTCGGGCGGATGGTATCTGGCCGGCTCGCGCGACGGGTTCCGCTACTACCAGTTCGGCTGGTCCGAGGTCGAGCCGGTCCCCGCGGACTACGACGGGGACGGCAAGGCCGACATCGCCGTCTACCACGGGGCCTCGGGCCAGTGGTTCCAATTGCTCAGCGCGCAGGGATTCGCCTCGAAGTACTGGGGCTGGATGGAAGCCCTGCCGGTCCCGGCCGACTATGACGGGGACGGCAAGGCCGACATTGCGGTGTACCACGCGCGGGGTGGGAACTGGTTCGTCAGCGGCAGCCAGACGGGCTACGCGCTGACGCAGTTCGGCTGGAACGAGGCCGAGCCGATCCCGGCGGACTACGACGGGGACGGCCAGGCGGATATCGCCGTGCACCACGCGCCGGGGCCGGCCCCGGACGCGCGCTCGGCCTGGTACCTGCTGCAATCCACGGCCGGCTTCCGGTTCGTGACGTTCGGACCGGGCGACGCCGAGCCCGTGCGCTGAGCGGCGAGCCGAATGAAGGATGCGGCGGGGTGGTCCGGATGACCGCCCCGCCGCCCTTCTCAGGCCCCCTCTTCCCCGGAAGTATCAGCGGATCGAGGGGCAGGCCGAAAAACAGTGCGAGTGTGTACACCTGAGTGTTCATTTCGGCGTCTAACCCATAGATCCGACGGCGGGTTTCGTGCGGAAATCAGAAGTCGAGCATTGCACATGAAGTTGACGGCGCTATTGCTGCTCTTGGGTGTTGTAGCCTGTTGCACGACGGCGGAGCCGAGACCCACCTGGCTCTACAGTCCGGCGCCCGGCCCGTACACGGTGGCTGCCGTGCCGCTGCACACGCTCCACGATGCCGCCCGTGCCACGAACGTGCAGATCCGCCTGACGTACCCGGTGGCAAGCGGCCCATTCCCCGTTATTCTGTTCGGCCACAAGTTCGGCGGCGCCAAGGATCAATGTCAGGCGTTGATCGAATATGGGGTCAGCCATGGCTATGTCTGCATCCAACCCAACCATTCGGACTCGTGCCAGGATCCGAGCAACAGATTGACACGGATGCGTATCCTCTGTCCGTTACCCGGAACGGGCCGGAATTTGGGTGGGACTCCGCCGGGTGGTCTGTCTACTACACCAAGGCCTACGATTCGGTTCCCTCACTGTGGCGCGCGCTGGCCCTGGTAGACGGAGGGTCCGTGGCGGTCTACGAGGAAGGGGTGGATATGGTGCGTCGGATCGGAAGAGGTATTCATCCTGTACAGTATCGTGACTGAAGACGGGATCTACCAGATTCACCGCGGCGCCACGGGGATCAAGGTGAATTGGCGCCTTGATCCGGGGCGTTGCTGTGGCCGATGAAGCGTAGGCGCCGATTGTGATTCAAGCAGATGACGGCCTCAATGGGCTTGTAGCCCGCGGTTGCGGGTGCTAGCATGGCGCGCGTGAAGAAGCTTCCCATTGGCACGCAGGACTTCGAGACGTTGCGCCGGGACGATTGCCTGTACGTGGACAAGACGGCGTACATCCACCGCATGCTCGTCGAGGGCCGCGTCTACTTCCTGTCGCGTCCCCGCCGGTTCGGCAAGTCGCTGCTCGTCACCACCTTAAAGGCGATCTTCGAGGGGCGGCGCGACCTGTTCGAGGGGCTCGATATCGAGACGCTCGAGTACGACTGGAAGCCCTATCCGGTCCTGCACCTGGACTTCAGCGCCGAGCGAACGACAACAAGCGAATCGCTCGAGTCTTTCCTTGCCTCGTGCGTGCGCGAGTTCGCCGCGCGTCACGACGTCTCGCCGCAAGCGACCGGCTATACCGGCATGCTCCGCGAGACGCTCGCGGCGTTGAGCGCGAGCGGCAAGAAGACGGTTGTGCTGATCGACGAATACGACAAGCCGATTCTCGATCATATCGAGGAGCCCGCGCGCGCGAGCGAGATGCGGGAGACGCTGAAAGCGTTCTACACCACGCTCAAGGCGAGCGACGCGCACCTGCGGTTCGTGTTCCTGACCGGCGTGAGCAAGTTTGCCAAGATGAGCGTGTTCTCCGGATTGAACAACCTTGACGACATCACGTTGGACGCGCGATTTGCCACAACGCTGGGCTACACTCAGACGGAAGTCGAGTCATGCTTCGCCGAAGCCCTCGCAGCGCTCGCGGAAGCGCAAGGCATCGATCGGCAGGCCTGTCTCGACAAGATCAGAGATTGGTACAACGGCTACCGGTTCGCACATGGCGCGGAGCGCGTCTACAACCCATTCTCTTCACTGCTCCTTTTCGAGAAACGTGACTTTCGGGAGTACTGGTTCGAAACGGGCACGCCGACGTTCCTGCTGAAGCTGCTTCGCAAGCACGAGAAGCCGGCGGTGGGCGAGCTGGATGGCGTCCGCGTCGGCGAAGGCGCGTTCTCGAGCTACGAGCCCGAACGGTTGCTGCCCCTGCCATTGCTGTTCCAGACCGGCTACCTCACGATCCTGGACTACTCGAGGGAAGACGAGCTGTATACGCTGGGCTATCCGAATCGCGAGGTGCGGCGCGCGTTCAGCACCGCGTTGCTCGAGGAATTCGCCGGCACGCCCAACGGGCTGAACGCGGCGTACACGGTCGATTTGCGCGACGCGCTCGCGGCCGGCGACATGGAGAAGTTCTTCGAGACCCTGCGCGTTTTCTTCGCCAACGTGCCCTACGACATCCAGCTCAAGCAGGAAAAATACTACCAGACGATCTTCTATCTGGTCTTCACGCTGCTCGGCATGCGGATCGAGGCCGAGGTGCGCACGGAGCGCGGCCGGATTGACGCGGCCGCCCGAACGGCGGACACGGTCTACGTATTCGAGTTCAAGCTTGACGGCACCGCCGCCGCCGCGCTCGAGCAGGCGCGCGCGAACGAGTACGCGCTGAAGTACCAGGGGCAGGGCACGCGCGTTCGCGTCTTCGGCGTCGCGTTCGACCCCCGGACCCGCAATATCGGGGAGTGGCAAGAGGGCGCGGCCTGAGTGGCGCTTGCCGGTGTGCGGCTGCGCCGCCGTGTTGATCAGCTTCGGAACATCCTTAATTCGCTATTTCCCGACCTGACCCCATTCCGTCTAGGACGGGTGCGGCGGCGTGTTCCTGGTGGGCGGCGGCATCGCGCGGCGCTGCGAGATCCGGGCCAACCGTCCATGTGGCGGCGACATCCTGAACGGCGGCACGTTCGAGAACTGTGTCCTGGCCGACAACCATGCCAACGGGATCACGATCTGGAATGGGGGCCTTGTCCGAAACTGCACGATCGCCGGAAACGGCAACGCCGGCATCACCGTCTACGCGGACGGGGACATTCTGATCGAGAACACGGTTCTATGGTCCAATGTCCTTGCTGACCTCTACTGCCAGCCCGGCCAGACCAACTATGCGACAAGCCACTGCTGCGCCCGCGATGTGCCGGCCGGTGTCGGGAACACGACCAACGATCCCGTCTTCGCGAATCTCGCCGCGCACGACTACCGGCTCGCGTCCGGATCGCCCTGCATCGACGCCGGCACGAACGGCCCGGTCGTGGATCTCGAACATGTACCGCGTCCGCTCGACGGGCGCGCCGACCGGCCGTGCCTCTGGGATATGGGCGCCTACGAATTCCTGCGCGCCGGCGCCGATACCGACGGCGACGGCATGACCGACGGCTGGGAATCCACCCACGGCCTCGACCTTGTGGTGCAAGACCACTTCGAGGATCCCGACCACGACGGCATGGACAACGAAGGCGAATACGTGGCCGGCACCGACCCGTGGGACGCCGCCAGCAGGTTTGAGGTGTCAGGTGTCAGGGTTCAGGACGGGAAGCCGGCTTTCCAGTTCCCCGCGGCCCCGGGACGGTTCTACGACGTCCTGTACAAAGACGATCTGCTCGATACGAACGACTGGCTCGCACTCACAAACGACCTGCCGGGCAGTGCCGGCCTGATGGAATGGACCGACCCCTTGCCCGCCACGCAGCGGTTCTATAAGGTCCAAGTCCGATTCCCGTAGCATGAAACCTTCATCCGACATAGCCATCGCGGCGTGGCTCGCATGCGCGCTGATCGCCGTCCGAGCGCAGGGCTGGACGCTCCACAAGGTGAATCCCGCCGACACGGACGCTGCCATCACCAATTTCCTGGCGGAACATCACGCCTGCATCGACACGAACGCCCCGCCGCGCAACAAGCTCTTCCTCTTCATACCGGGCACCACGGCCATTCCCGCTTACTACACCAACATCACCATCACGGCCGCCGAACTGGGGTTCCACGCGCTGGGCATAACGTATGTCAATGACAAGCCCGTCAATAGCATCTGTTGGGGCGCCACCGACCCGACGCTCTACGAAAGAGTCAGGCTCGAAATCATCGATGGGACCGATCGGACCGACAAGGTCGACGTGGACCGCACGAACTCCATGGAGCACCGCCGGCGAGAATGTGGCGCTTCCCTACCAGTCCTGCGTGGACGTGGACTATCAACTCGAGGCATCCGGCGATCTCGCGGCGGGGGCCTGGGTTCCCATCGCCGGTCCCGTGCCCGGCAACGACGGCGTCAACGCCTTCAGCGTCGACACCGACGCCCCCAGCAAATTCTACCGCCTCCGGCTCGCCTACTGATGCGACAACGGGTCATTCCAGCAGCCTGTTTCACATGGCACACCAATGCCGAACTCGCGCCTCTATTCGCGGATCAGGGGCATGCCGGCGCCCATTGACCCGCACAGCCGGATAGGCGCCACGTCGCCCCTCCTTCGCCTCTCGGCTACGGCGGGCAGGCCGTCGGTAGTCGTCTATTCCAGCCACACGCGCGCGCGCCAGACCGCCTCGTCCGCGGGGGCGGTGTTGGTGTAGACGACTTTCTGCCCGGCGCCGAGCACCCGTTCGCAGCTGGCCACGGCCTGCCACGCCGCTTCGGCCGGGGCTCCGGTTTCGAGCGCGTAGTACCGGCTCAGCCCCCGGTAGCCGGTGCCATCGGCCGCGACCGTCGGGAACGAGACCAGCAGTTCTCCGCCCTGAAATCCGACCTGAACACTGAACACTGAACCCCGGCCCCTCGGGTCCGTCCCCGCAATGTACTCCTCCAGGTTCGACAGCCCGTCGCCGTCGGGGTCGGCGGCGGCGGCCCGTTCGGCCGGGTCGGACAAGCCCGCCAGATACGCCTGTTCCCACGCCTCGGCCATGCCGTCGGCGTCGGGATCGACGTCGGCGGCCAGCAGGCTGCCCTCGATCGTTTCGAGCGTCAGGTCGAAGAGCAGGTCGCTGCTGTTGAGCGAGCCGTTGAAGACCTGCACGGCCAGCACGTTGGCGCCCTCACACAAGGTCGGGAGGCTGCTCCCGCTCAGGCTCAGGTCCCACGCCCTGGGTTCGATCGAGTCGATCGCGAGCGTGTCGTACGGCGCCGGGCTGCCCGGCGCGCCGGGCGCGTTCACCCGCGCGAGTTCCTCGCCGTTGAGCCACAGGACGAACCCGTCGTCGTACCGGGCCGCCAGCTCCAGCCGGCTGACGAGGGCCGGTGCGGCCACCTCGAACGCGCAGCGCAGGAAGAGGCACGAATAGGCGCCCGGCATCGCAAGTGTCGTGCCGAACGGGCCTTCGGCGGGATCGGAGCTGTAGCCGAACGGGGCGGGCCCTTCGGCCCAAGCCGAATCGTCGTAGCCGACCGCGCGCCAGGCCTCGGCCGGGCTAGAAGCCTCGCTCGTGCCCGGGCGGTAGCGCCAGGCCGTGCCGGGCGGTGTCT
>JAFGHX010000094.1 GCA_016929905.1 Kiritimatiellia bacterium | reverse complement strand
TTTCGCCCTAATCTGCTGGCACAGCCGTATCGCGGCGACTGGCGAACCGCAGTCTTACGCCGCGCAGGCGAACAGGACGACAAACATCGCCAGAACCAGCCCCTGCACGGGACGCGCGGGGGCCGCGCGCCCGTGAGGGGCACCGTTGGCACACGATCGTTCGGGACGGGCTGGAAAGCCCGTCCTACGGTTCGGTCCGGGATGTCGCGAGCTTTGTTCCGCCACCCGGCCAGGACTCGGGGCAAGCGGGCGGACAGTGTGTAGTCTTTCTCGAGCCCGCCGCTGCGGCGGGGGTTCTCGAGTAAGTTCTCGAGTAAGTTCTCGAGCAAGTTCTCGAGCAAGTTCTCGAGCAAGTTTCACGCTAGTGCGGGATGAACGAGATTTTCTCGTCCAGGCTGAGGATCGTCTCGGCCAGCAGCCGTGAGGTATTGTCGAGATCTTTGAGCGAGACGATCTCCACCGGGGTATGCATGTAGCGGTTCGGCACGCTGATGAGCGCGGCGGCCACGCCGCTGCGTGTGATCTGGATCGCGTTCGCGTCCGTCCCCGTGGCCCGTGGCGAGGCGACCATCTGGTAGGGGATGCGCTTCCTGCGCGCGACCTGCTCGATCCTGTTGCCGAGCACCGGATTAATGTTCGGCCCCCGATGCAGGGCCGGGCCCTTCCCCAACCGGCATTCGCCGACGCGCTTGGGATCCATGCCCGGGCAGTCGGTGGCGAACCCCACGTCAATGGCGATGCCGACGTGCGGGTCGATCCCGTACGCGCTTGTCCGCGCGCCGCGCAGGCCGATCTCCTCCTGGACCGTGCTCACGCCGAAGACGGCGACCTTCGGCTTGCGTGCGCCGAGCCGCCGCAGGGTTTCCGCCACGACAAACGCGCCGGCCCGGTCGTCGAACGCGCGCGCCGCGACCAGCTCGTTGCGCATGTGCTCGAAGTGCACGTCGAAGGTGATGTAGTCGCCGATAGCGACGGCTTTTTCCGCGTCCTTCTTGTTCTTCGCGCCGATATCGATCCACAGTTCGTGGATTTTCGGCGGCTGGTTCGTTTCGTTGGGCTGCTGCAGATGCGGCGGCTTGCGGCCGATCACGCCGAACACCGGGCCCCGGCGCGAGTGGATCTTCACCCGCTGCGCGATGGCGACGGTGGAGTCGATCCCGCCGACCGAGGCGATATAGATGTAGCCCTTGTCGTCGATATGCATGATGATGAAGCCGATCTCGTCGCAGTGGCCGGCCAGCATCACGCGCAGCGGCGCCTTCGGATTGATCTGCCCGATCACGTTCCCGTGCACGTCCGTGGTGACCGCGTCGCAATACCGCGCCATGCGCTTTCTGACCAGCGCTTGCGCCCCGATCTCATGCCCGGACGGGCTGGGCGTGTTCAGCAGTTCCCGCAGGAAACGCAGCGATTCCTTCTGCATGGTGTGTGACCTTTCCGAAACCTGGTCGAAGACGTTGTCCGGAACCTCGTCGGGTTTCCCGCCGCCGCGGCGGGATCGGGAAAGGTTACGCTCAACCTCAGGCCCAACACAAGTCTAATGCGGGCGTTGAGCCTGTCGAAAAAGACGGCTCGCGAGACGCTCGCCCTCCAAGCATACGATATGTTGCACAAAATGGAGGGCGAACAGCCTGCCCGCCGAAGCTATCTGAGCGAAGGCGGGTCCCCGTGAGCCGTCTGGAGGCGGTCTTGGCGCTGCTCGGCCAGGCGCTCAGGATTCCGGAGCGCCCCGCCTATCGCGTGCCGATCGATACACCGGAGCGGTAGGTTTCGAACCGGGTCGGGATCAGGACGGGCCGCCAGACGATGCGGCCGCTTACGACAGTGGGCACGAGCGCGGCGCCGTATTCGGACGGGACCCGATACTCTTCGCCGACGAACAGGCGTGTGCCGCCGCTCGCGCCGCCCGGACCGGGCCCCGCGTACTGGACCCGGCGCCGGGTGAAGACGCCGGGCTGCGCAGCGCTGGGCTCGTGGCGGCCGGCGATGTCCAGGTGCAGTTCGGAACCCGCGGAGGCGGTTGAGCCGGCGGCCGTCTGCGCCGTCACGGTGCCGGCCGTCGCCTGCGTGTTGAGGCGGCGCGGCACCCGCGCCGCGTCGAAAGCCGCTTTCTCCTGCGCCGTCATGGCCGCCAGCGTCGTCGAGACGCCCGGCCCCAAGGAGACCGTCACGGTCGTGTCCGAGACGGTCTCGATCTGCAGCGACTCGGGCCCGAGCGCCACGGCGTCGCCCGCCTTCGCCGGCCAGACGGCTCCGCTAGCGAGGTGGGCCAGATAGGCGATGTAGCCGGGCTCCGGCAGGGCTTCGTTCTGGGTCAGAACGATTTCCACCCCGTCCGATCCGCGCAGGGTCACGCTGTAGAGGTCCTCGTCCAGATGCGTGTTCAACGACGGCTTGAACACGCGCCGTGTGGACTTGTGCACAGCCGCCACCGCGTAGGTGTCGAGCCGCTCGCCCGGCGACACGAAACACGTTCGGCCCGAGCGGTGGTTGAAGGCCAGGATCGGGTTGCCCGCGTGCCGGGCTGTGACGGAAGTCAGCACGTAGTCGAACTGGGCCGGCACCACGGCCAGCACACGCAGGGCGGCCGGGCCGCCGGCCGGGGCCGCGAAGGCGGTCGTCCCGCAGACGAGCGAGAGGACGAGGCCGGCAGGGATCGTCGCGCTGGACCGAGTGTGCATGAGTCGCTCTCCCCATGCTCTCGAGCAAGTTCTCTCCGGACTGGCTTGTCTGGAACCGTGTCGCGGAGCCGGATCACGGGATCTTGATGTTGCCGCGGATATATTCGACGAGATAGCGCACGTCCGTCTCGTCCGCTTTGCGCATCGCCTGGATGATGTCGCGGATCGTGATGATGCCGTGGATGGTGTTCCCGTCCAGGATCGGCAGGTGCCGGAACTTCTGCATGATCATCATGTCCATGGCCAGGTGAATGTCGTCGTCGGGCCTTACCGTTACCAGGTCCCTTGTCATCACGTCGCTGACCTTCGCGTTCTCGAAGTCGGTCTTGTTGTTCACGTGGTGGAGCACATCGCGTTCGGTAATGATGCCGACAACCTGGCCGTCGGCATCCTCCACGAGCAAGGCGCCGATTCCCTTGTCGCATGCCAGCTTGACGGCTTCGGCGAGCGGGCTGTCCTTCGATATCCGGTACACTTCCACACTCCCCTTGATAGCGAGCACGTCGGAAACTTTCACGCTGGCCTCTCCCTGCATGTAAGCCGCGGCCATTCGCCGCGCCCCGGGTTTGGGGCGGCGGCACTCGGCGCGGCGCCCTCAGCCGCTCCTCGCCCACGATCTCCAAGCCAACCAAGTTAGCGCAAGCCGCCCCGGGAATCAAGACAAATCACCGTGCATTCCGGTTGACACGGCTCTCGTGTTTTCTGTACCGTCCGCACATGCAGATCACGTTCATGGGGACCGGCGTTGGCGTCTACTGCCCGCTGACGCCGGGCTACAGGGGGTTCTCCGCGCTGCTGGTCGACGACCTTCTGATCGACACGCCGCTGACGCTCCTGCACGGCATGCGTGAGCACCGCGTCGCGATGGACCGGGTGCGAAACGTGGCCTACACGCATGCGCATTCCGACCACTATGACCAGGGGGTGCTTCGGCAACTGGTGAATCGCGCCGCGATTCAGCGCATTCTCGCGCCGCCGCGGCTGGCGGCGAAAATACGCGCGGCCCTCTCCGATTCCGGCGGCGGGCGGCCCGAGGTCGTCGCGGCCAAGCCGGGCGAGCCCGTCGTGCTCGGCGCGCTCGAGGTCGTCCCGCTCCAGGCCAATCACACCTGGGTCGCGGGCGAACCGAGCCTGAACTATCTGGTGGAGACCGACGGCGGCGCCGCGCTGTACATGGTGGACTCCGCCTTGCCCTTGCACGAGACCGTGCAGGCGCTCAAAGCGCGCGGCCGGCCGGTCGACGTGCTGGTGATGGACGCCACCACCGTGATGGACGACGCCCATCGCTACATGTTCGTGCACGGCAGCCTGCCGTCCATCGCGCGGGTCGCACGCTGCTGGCGCGAGATGGGCCTGCTCGCGCCGTCCGCACGCGTGTTCGGTTCCCATTTCGGCTGCGAAATGATGGAAGCCCGCGCGCCGACTGCCGACGAACTCGCCGCACTCGAACTGGAACTGCCCGAGGACGGGATGACGATCAGCGTGGGAGAGTCATGAAGATTACATTCCTGGGCACAGGGGTAGGGAAGTTCAAGCCGGGGCCCGGCTTCAGGACCGATACGACCACGCTGTTCGACTCGCTGCTCGTGGACGCGCCGGCGACGCTGGCGGCCAGCATGGAAGCGGCGGGCGTGCGGCCGGATGCCGTGCAGCAGTTGGTCTACACCCACTCGCACGGCGATCATTACGACGCCGACACGCTCCGCCGGCTGCTGGCCGGCGGAAAGCTCGACCACGTGGCGGCGCATACGGGGCTGGCGGCACGGATTCGGGAGCAGGCCGGCGCGCTCGCCGACGAGCGCGGAACGCAGGTTGTTCCGCTGGAGCCGGGCGCGAAGACGGTGCTGGGCCCCTTCAGCGTGTTGGCCCTGGAAGCCAACCACCATTCGCCGGGCCCCGGCGAGGTGAACCTGAACTACCTGATCGAGGGCGGCGGCAAGCGCGTGCTGTATCTCGTGGACGCGTGCGTGCCGCCGATGTCGGCCGTGAAAGCGCTGGTGCAGGAAGCGGTGCCGGCCGACGCGCTCATCATCGATGCCACCCTTGCGCTTCGCGATGTGCACGAGCACATGTTCGTGCACTGCAGCCTGCAGACGGCGTCACGTGTGGCGCGCGCCCTGCGCGCGCACGGCGCGCTGCGGCCGGAGGCGCCCGTCTACGGCACCCATTTCGCCAGGACGCATCTCGAGTTCAAACCGCCCGTGAGCGAGGATCTGGAACCGCTCGGGGTCCGCATGGCGGAAGAGGGCGGGTGCGTCGAAGTCTGAAACCTGCTCGAAACCGTAGGACGGGCTTTCCAGCCCGTCCCGCACAGTCGTGAGCCCACGGGGCATCGACGTTCGTCTATCGCGTCTTGCCTGCTTCCTCCCGCAGTGTCGTTTCCAGCAGATACTGCGCTTTCGGGTGGCCGGGCTGAAGGCGGAGCGCTTCGGAGAAGTGCGCGAGCGCCGCGGCGGTCGCCCCTTTCAGTCGCAGCGAGGTGCCCAGGTCCACGTGCGCCGGCACGAAAGCCGGGTAGATACGGACGGCTTCGGAGAAATGGGCGATGGCCCGGTCGATATCGCCCAGTTTGCCGAACGCGATCCCCAGATTCCGGTGCGTCTCCGGGTCCGCGGCGTACGTGTCGAGCGCTTCGGAGAAGTGCTTTATGGCTCCCCTGATGTCGCCCTGCAGTCCGCGTTGTTCCCCGAGCCGGTTCAAGACGCGGCCCAGGCTGTAGCGGCCCATCGGGTGGTCGGGTTTGATCGCGAGCCCGCGCCGGTAGTAGTCGGCCGCCTGCTCGTAGGCACCCTTGTGATAGAGCGCCCGGGCGTAACTGTAGTAGCCGAGGAAGCTGTCCGGCGAGACGCGCAGTACGCGCGCGAAGAGCGAATCGGTGTCTTGCCAGATGCGGCGCTGGCGGCCCGCCGTCAGGGCCAACACGGCCAGAAGCGCGGCGCACAACCCCACGACCGCCCGTCTTGCCCCCCGGCGGTCGAGAAACGGCCGGATCCCGAACGCGACGGCCGTCGCCAGGCCCGCCAGCGGCATGTAGACGAAACGGTCTGCCCGGAATATGTGATGCGGCACCACTTGGCTGCTCGGCGCCAGCGCGGCCAGGAACCAGAGCAACCCGAGCAGCACCTCGGCCTGCCGCCGCAGCCGCCACAGCAGCGCCAGCGTGGCGATGGCCGCCGCCGCACCGGCCAGGACGCCGAGCTGGAGAGGGCTTCCGGCCACCGTGTTGGCGTGGATGGGCGCCAGGCCGACCGGCCAGAACAGGCTCTTCAGGTTCGACGCGTATGTGTTCAGAATCGTCAGTATTCTGACCGGGAGCGCAAGCCTCATCTCAGCGCCGAATGTGCTGTAGTCCATGACCTTCGATAGGATGATCACTTTCGCGGCAACGGCGGACAGGGCGACGAGCCAGAGCAGAATGGAGCGTCGCACGCTGCGCCGCAGCCGGACGAGGAGGCGTGCTTCCGGGGCCGGGTGCAGGCAAAGGTCCAGAATCAGAACGAGCGCGGGAGCCACGGCCCCCAGCACGTTGCTCAGGCAGGCCAGCGCACAGCACAGCGCGGCGGCGCCTCGCCATGCCATGCGAACGCCCCGGCCGATGGGCGGTGCGGCTGCCTTCGCCCCCGTGCCGCCGCCGGCTTCGGCGCGAATGGCCATGTGCAGAGTCAGCAGCACGAAGAACAGCGTCAGCAGCTCCTCCCGGCCCGCAACCCAGGCGACCGGCTCGACCACGACCGGATGCACGGCGAAAAAGAGCGCGCCGAGCCCCGCCGCCAGCCGGGGCCGGGCAGCGGTGTCCGAGCCTCCAGCCGGGTTGTGTCCGATCTGCAGGATCAGCGCGAAGAGCAGCAGCACGTTGCCCGTGTGCAGCAGCAGGTTCGTGAGGTGGTACCCCTGCGCCTTCTCGTGCCAGATGGCGAAGTCCACGGCAAGAGAAAGGAGACGGACGGGATAGTAGCTGGTCACCGACAGCGAGCGGAACATACGCGCAACCGCCGAAGGACGCAGGCTCCGGATCAGGTCGTTATCCAGCACCTGCGCGGTGTCGTCAAAGCCCGTGAAATCGTAGGTGACGGCCGGGCCGAACAGGGTGAGTGTCGCCGCAGCCAGACACACCGGTATCAGCAGCTTTCTCGTGCGCATGGTCAGGGAGTACACCTTCCGGTGCGTTTTGTCGAGCGCTCGCTCCGCTCGACAGCCGCCAGGACCTTCTTGTTCGCGGCGGGCATGGGATGCTCCCGCGCGCGGGTGAGCGATACCCATTTGACTTCGTCGCTTGTCACCGGCGTCGCGCGGCCCGAGAGGCAGCGGCATCGAAACGCCGTGAGCGTGATCGTGAAGTGGGAATAGGCGTGGCGGACCGTGCAGTAGGGCGGGCCGACCCGCACCTTCAGCCGCGTCTCTTCGCGGACTTCCCGGGCCGCGGTTTGCGCGAGCCGCTCGCCCGCGCGGCGCTTGCCGCCGGGGAATTCCCACAGCCCGCCCAGCATCCGGTCCTGCTTCCGGCGGGCGATCAACACCCGGCCCCGCCGCCAGACGACTCCGACGGCGATTTCGTGGTTGGGGACCGGCCGCCGCGGTGACCGGACCGGCAACTTGGCCGTGCGCCCGGTGCGGAAGGCTGTGCAATCGGTCCTGAGCGGACACTGCCGACACCCCGGCTGCTTCGGCCGGCAAACCAGAGCCCCGAGTTCCATCGCCGCCTGGTTGAAAGCGGACGCCCGGCGCACGGGGACGTACGGCGCCAGACGTCGGGACAGAATCTGCCGGGTTTTCGCGGCCCGAATGTCCTCCGAGAGCCCCCAGAAACGGGCAAAGACCCTCAATACGTTTCCGTCAACGGCCGGTACCGGCCGCCCGTACGCGATGCTCGCGACGGCCGCAGCCGTGTAGGCGCCTACACCCGGCAGCGCCGCCAGTTCTTCGGGGGCGTCCGGCAGTTTTCCGTCGAACCGCGCCACAACCTGTCGGGCCGCCGCGTGCAGGTTTCGGGCTCTGGCGTAGTAGCCCAGTCCCTCCCAGGCCTTGAGGACCTGCTGGGTGTCGGCGGCCGCAAGCGTGCGTATTGACGGGAACCGCGCCAGGAACCGGCGGAAGTAGGGGATGACCGTGTCGACTTGCGTCTGCTGCAGCATGATCTCGCTGATCCAGACCCTGTACGGGGACGGATCGTCGCGCCACGGCATTGCGCGCCGGTTGCGCTGAAACCAGCTCAGCAGCCGCTCCCGCCAACGGCTTCGCCTGCCCGGCTTCGTTGCCGCGCTTCTGCCCTTTTGACGTCCCACCATTGCCCTCGGCCTGACGCTCGAAAGTAGAAGCGGCGTCACGCCGCTTCCCCGGGCCGACGGCCCGGACAACCCCGGATACCCCCGAGGCTCGTCACGAAGTCTCCGCCGCCGTCCCGAGGATTTCGTCCCGGGACTATGGCGCGACGAGCCGGCGAGGCAGGCCAGACGAGGGCGAGCCAGGGACGGTTAGTCGGCTTGGCGCCCTTCACCTGCCCGCCGGCGAGAACGTGCGCAGCGTCAGCGTGTTGCCGGCCGGGTCCAGGCTGATGATGAACCGACGCAGGAAACTCATGCCCAGCAGTCCGTCCACGTCCGGCTGTGGCGTGGCGCGCAGGACGACCGCTTGCACGTTTTCCACGCGCGCCTCTCCGACCTGGATCGAACGGAGCAGCACCGGCACGGCGTCGGTGCCGCCGCCGTCGGCGAGCGTCACGCGCACCGCCGGCCGCTGCCGGATGTTGAGATTCAGCCGCTCGGCCAGCGCGCGGCTGATGGTCACCACGCTGGCGCCGGTATCCAGCAGAAACGTCGCGTCCACTCCGTCGTTGAGCGTTGCACTCACCACCACGCCGGCGTCACGCCGCTCGGTCCGTACTTCGCGCTGCTTGAATTCCCGCCTGTAGCCCGCCAGCAGCCTTTCGATCTGCGCAACAAACTGCGCCTCCGCTTCCGTGGGTTGCGCCCCGTCCGCCGGGGGCTTGGCCCGGAACGCGGCCTCGACCTGCGCCAGTTCCTGGGCGTAGGCGCCAATCACCGCCTGCTGCGCCAGGATGTCGTCCCGCTTCCTGGCCAGGCTGTCCTGCGCCAGGGCCATGCCCGCGCTCAGGGTGTTGTTCGACATGATCAGCCGATTGTACGTCTCCACGTCTGCATCCGGCCGCGCCACCTGCACCCGCGCCGCCAGTTCAAGCAGATCTTCCTCCAGCCCTTCGACCCTGGCACACAGTCCGTCACTCTCGGCCGACAACTGCTCAATCCGACGCCGGCTCGTCGCGGCCGCCGCGCGACTCGCATTCAAACGGCGAACCCGCCGAACCAGTTCCTCGTAACCCGGCGGGGCGTAGCGCTCGTGGTCGAAGTAGCGCAGACTCCAGTCCTGCCACAACCCCTCCAGCGTCTCGTCGTCGCTCTTCTCCATGAAGACGATCTGTGACCGCTTCAGCGTGACGGTACCCACGCCCAGGTCCAACACGACGGCCTCAGCCGTCTCTTCGGAGATGACCCCGGTCAGTTCCCGGCCGTTCTCAAGCCGGACAACGTCTGCTTCCGACCGGTACGCCGTCAGTGCCAGAAACAGCAGAAGGGCCGGCCAGCCAACCCACGTGCTTTCAACCGCTTTGTTTCCGTTCGTCTTCATCGCCGCTGCCCATGTCAAGATCTGTTGGATGCACTACACTAGCCACCGGCGTTGCCGAATGCACGCCAATAGGGCAAAAAAAAACGCGGGAACCACCCGACCGGGTGGTTCCCGCTATTGCGACAGGCCTACGACGGAGGCGCACGTGAATGATAGGGTTCGTCGATCTTCATCAGACGTTCCGCCGGCCACACCACAGCAGCTCCGACCGACTCCCGCGGAATTTTCAAAAGGCGCCCTTCAGCCAGTCTGATTTCTGTCGGCTCAATTCACAAAAAGACATAAGTCCATGAATGTTATGCTGGGCCCGATTAATCAGACCAGCTGAGGGTCGCCTCATTTCATAAGCACAATTCGTGCCAACTGGCCCTCTGAAGATCGACATCGCATACCTCTCCCTCCAATAACTCAAAAAACCTTGGCATTTTCACCTTAACAAAACACAACAACCCAATCATGAGTTCTCAGAAGAGAGAAAGTTCTCATTATTGAGAATCAGAAATGAGAAGATGGACGGCTGTCCGTGATCGTTGGTTGGGGCGAGAGGCGGAGGCGAAGTGCAACACTCGATACGCAATGAGCCGGCTGGGCGAGGCCAGGTGTCGTTCGGGAGTGCGACGCGGGTGTGCAGGCATCGAATAGGGGGTTCTCAGAAAGCGCTTTGCTTTTGAGGATGGTGCAGGCTATGATGCGCGCCTGACGGGGGAACGGGGAATGGCGTCGAAGGCCGATGGGCTGAAGAACAAGGCGCAGCGGGTGTATCGGAGCCTGAAGCGCAGGCATGCCCGGGCGCGGCTCGAACTGGAATACGGGAACGCCCTGGAACTGCTGGTGGCGACGATACTCTCGGCCCAGTGCACGGATGCGCGGGTGAACAGGGTGACGGCCCGGCTCTTCCGGAAGTACAGGTCGGCGGCGGACTATGTGCGCCGGCCCCTTTCCGAATTGGAGCGGGACATCCGTGAAACCGGTTTTTTTCGACAGAAGGCCAACAGCATACGGCGGGCGGCTGAACGGCTGGTTTCCGAGCATGGCGGCCGGGTCCCGGACTCCATGGAGGCGTTGACCCAGCTGCCGGGCGTGGGGCGCAAGACGGCCAACCTGGTTCTGGGCCATGCGTTCGGCATTCCGGGGATCGCGGTTGACACGCACGTCAGCCGGGTCAGTCAGCGCATCGGGTTGACGGGCCAGAGGGACCCGGCGAAAATCGAGGCGGATCTGGCCGCGCTTTTTCCGAAGAAGAGCTGGACGGCTCTGAGCCACGTTCTCATTTTTCATGGGCGTTACGTCTGCAAGGCCAAGAAGCCGGGATGCGGCGATTGTCCCGTTGCGGGACAGTGCGACTACTTCGCATCGCTGTGACGGGCGGCCCGCTGTGGAGCAAGGAGGCACGGCAAAGTGGATACCGAACACGATAGAGGGCTCGACGCGGCGGCGGAACCCCTTGAGGGCCGGGTGTTGGTGATCGACGACAACGCCCAGATGTTGGACGTCTTCCGCCAGGGTTTGAAGGCCGTTATGCCGGGCGGGGAGCATATTGAGTTTCTGTTTGCCGAAGACGCCTACAAGGGGCTCGACCTGTTCGCCAAACAGCCCGTCGACATCGTGATTCTCGACCTCCGCATGCCCGGCATGGACGGCATGCAGATCCTGGCGACGCTGCGCGAGTCGCACCAGGAATGCGAGGTGATTATCCATACGGCCTACGCCGATGTGGATGTGGCCATCGATGCGTTGAATGCCGGCGCTTTCGCGATGCTGCGCAAGCCCTGTCCGATGACCGAGATCTGCGGCGTGGTCCGCAACGCGCTGGAGAAGGTCCAGCGCCAACGCGCTGAGAAGCGCCGCGGCCGCGACCACGGCCGCGTCTCGCGGCGGATTGTCGGGGAACTGCTGGACACCGAGGAGGAGTTTGCCGTCATCCTCGTCTCGAATCCCGCGCTGCTGCTCGGCAGCCCGATGGCCCGCGAGCTGCTCGATCTGGAGATGACGTCGGGGCGAAACGGCGTGACACCCGACACAAACCCCCGGACGATGGAGTTCGCCGCGCAGATTTACGCCATGCTGCACAACGACATGACCGAGGGGGGCATCAGCCTCGAGACGCCGGAGGGCAAGCAGGAACTGACCGTGCGGCTGACCCCCGTGCTCGACGACGCGCGGGCCGTCGACCAGGTGCTGGTGAGAGGCACGATCGTGACCGCATGAAGGACGACGACAACAGCCGCCAGCAACGGCCCGAATGGATTCCCGTCAAGGCGTTTGCCCTGACCATCGTGGCCGGCATGGTGCTCCTCATGCTGCCCTTCTCGAGCCGGACCGGCCGCTGGACCGATCCGCTCACCGCCCTGTTCACCGCCACCAGCGCCACGTGCGTGACCGGCCTGATCGTTGTCGATACGGGCTCCTATTTCTCCGAGTTCGGCCAGGTCGTCATCCTGTGCATGATGCAGCTCGGCGGCATCGGCATCATGACGATGGGAACCCTGCTCCTCATCCTCGTGGGGCGCAGGCTCTCGCAGCGCGACGAGTTCGTCCTGATGGATTCGCTCCACACCCGGCGCGTCAAGGGCGTCAAGTCGCTGCTCGGGCACGCGCTGTTCTTCGCGCTCGTCTGCGAGGCGGCCGGGACGGCGATCCTGACCCGGCGCCTCGTGGCCGTGCACGGCTATGCGTTCAACCGCGCCCTGTATTACGCCCTGTTCCACGCCATCAGCGCCTTCTGCAACGCCGGCTTCTCGCTGTACCCCGACAGCCTCACCGGCCTGCGCACCGACCAGACCAGCATGCTGACCGTGGTCGCGCTGATCGTCATCGGCGGGCTCGGGTTCCTGGTCCTGCACAACCTCAGCCATCTGCGCTGGTGGCGCCGGAACCGGGTCCAGCGCGGCAAGCTGACCCTGCATTCGCGAATCGTGCTCAATACGACGCTGTTTCTGATCGTGACCGGCTGGATCTTCTTCCTCGTGCTGGAATGGAATCATACGCTGCGCGCCCTGCACTGGTCCGACAGAATCGGCGCCGCCCTCTTCCAGTCGGTGACGCCCCGCACAGCGGGGTTCAACGTCGTTGACATGGGCGCGGTCAAGTCCTCGACGTTGTTCCTGACCATGGTGCTCATGTTCGTCGGCGGCTCGCCCGGCTCCACCGCCGGGGGCATCAAGACCGTCACCGTCGTCGTCATGCTCGCCACCGTCGGCGCCATGATCCGGGGCCGCGAGGATACCTGCCTCTACGGACGCAGTATCAGCATGCGCGTCGTGCGCGAGGCCGTTTCCATCTCCATCCTCGCCGTATGCTTCCTCCTCCTCTTCTTCGGCCTGTTGCTCGTGACCGAGCAGTTCACGCTGCTCGCCGACGGCCAGGGCGGAACGCCGGACCAGATCCTGTTCGAAACCATCTCCGCCATCGCGACCGTCGGCCTTTCCACGGGCATCACCGCCAAGCTCTCCGTCCTCGGCAAGCTGTGCATCATCGCCTGCATGTTTATCGGCCGGCTCGGCCCCATGACCATCGCCCTGATCATCGGCAAGAAGGCCGTCTCTCAGGTCATCCGGTTCCCCGAGGAAGAGGTCGTGGTGGGGTGAGACGTTCCCGCTTGACAGCGGAGGGGGCAGCCTTGAGACTGGCGATACTGACCACGGGTCGGGCGTCGGCGGGAATGAGGAGTTGACCGATGCAGCGTATAGGCGTGATCGGGATGAGCGAATTCGGATTCGTACTGGCGGAAAGCCTGGCCGAGAAGGGGGCCGACGTTCTGGTGCTGGATCATGACCGCGAGAAGGTCAAGAGAATGGCCGGTATCGTCCCGAAGGCCGTCGAGGGCGACGCGACCGATGCGGAGGCGCTGGAGCAGGCCGGTTTCGCCGATTGCGACATCGCCGTGGTCGCCATCGGAAGCGATATGGAAGCCAGCATCCTGGCCACCATCATCCTCAAGGAAATGAAAGTGCCTGAAGTCCTCTCCCGCGCCGCTTCCGACCTGCACGGCAAAGTGCTCGAACGCGTCGGCGCCGACCGCGTGGTCTACCCCAGCAAGGATATGGCGCGCCGGCTGGCTCGGTCCCTCTGGGCGCCGACCGTTCTCGACTACGTCGAGGTCTCCGAAGGGGTGAGCATCCTCCAGATGAAGGCGCCGCAACGGTGGGTCGGCAAGACGCTCAACGAGGCCGAGATCCGGCAGTCGCATGGCGTGACCGTCCTGGGCATCCGGCGCGCACCCGACGCCGACGGCCGTACCCACTACCTGGCCGCCCCCACCGGGGCGGATGTCATCGTCCAAGGCGATACGCTCACCCTCTTCGGCCCCGATAAGTGCCTGCAGAAGGTCGAACGGCTCAACTGATACCCCGCGTCGCCGGGCCCTCCCTCTTCTCGCTGCCCGGCAAACCGTTCGCGCTTGCTGCCCACAGGAAACCTCCAGTAAGTACGGCCTTTCGCCGGCATTCGCCTTGACAGACGCCTTTCAGGCCATCTGGAGAGAGAGCAGATTTTCCTTGACAATTAGCCATTCCTGGTGATATAAAACAATAGTTAATAAGAGAATATAGTTAATAGTAATTGTTTATGGAGGATTCTTGATTGAAGGCAGGGTGCGGCCGCCAGAGTGCCAGTCGGTGCCCCGCCCCTTGGCGCGGGCCGGGCCGGACTGTTCACAGACCGGCCCCGCAACGGCTTCGGGTGCCGCCGCCCGGCCTTCCAGGCGCGCCATCGCTGCCGGCCAACATCCCGGCCGCGAAGGCGCGTTTTCAGGCAAGCCCCGCGGGCGAAGCCGCTGGCCTGAGACTTGAAAGTGGAAGCGGCGTCCCGCCGCTTCCTCCGGGCCGCAGACCCGGGCCCCCGGCTGCACTCCGTGCAGCCGGGGGGGAAGAGCCGAGCCGCCGTCGCCCTGCGGGCTATGGCGAGCCAGGGACGGCTCTTCTACTATGGGCGACACGGC
>JAFGHX010000093.1 GCA_016929905.1 Kiritimatiellia bacterium | reverse complement strand
TTTCGCCCTAATCTGCTGGCACAGCCGTATCGCGGCGACTGGCGAACCGCAGTCTTACGCCGCGCAGGCGAACAGGACGACAAACATGGCCAGAACCAGCCCCTGCACGGGACGCGCGGGGGCCGCGCGCCCGTGAGCCGCGCCGTTCGCCGGTTTTGAGACGGCCTCTCCCCGCAAGCCGGGTTCCCACGTTGGATGCTGCGTTCGACCGCAAGACGGCAGCAACCCGAATCAGTCGGCGGCGGCGGAACGGCAGCCCGCGCGCGCCGCACCGGCCCCGGTGCTAGCGGGACAGGCTTGCCGTGATTGACTCGCCCAAGAATCCCGCTAAGATTCCTGATCGAGCGCACGATCAGGGCGGCCATTCACCAGGGGGGAGCGAACCGATGTCGACGATAGCACGCATTGTCACCACCTGCCAGAACGGGCGAGGCGGGCCGACGGTCAACGACACGCGCAACGCGATGCTGCGCTTGTTCGACCGGGCGTTGCTGCACAAGCCGGACCTGGTCTGCTTTCCGGAGGCGTTTCTGGGCGTGGGCCTGAAGAAGCCGCCGGCCGGCGGGCTGGCGGAGCCGGTACCCGGCCCCACGACGGACGCGTTCGCCCGCAAGGCGAAGGAGCGGCGCTGCCACGTCATCTGCCCGATCCGGACCAAGCGGGACGGGCAGGAATGGAACTCGGCGGTCGTGATCGACCGCCGGGGCGAGATTGTCGGGGTCTACGACAAGGTACACCCGGTGACGACCTCGCACGACTACACGGTATTCGAGCACGGCGCCGCACCGGGCGCGGCGGACCCGCCCGTGTTCGACCTGGATTTCGGCCGGATCGGGATCCAGATCTGCTACGACGCGGGCTTCCCGGAGACCTGGGCGCGGCTGGCCGAGCAAGGCGCGCGCATGGTCTTCTGGCCGTCGGCCTATCACGGCGGCTTCCCGCTCCAGGCCTACGCGTACGTGCATCATTACTACGTGATCACCGCCGTGCGGCCCCAGACCTCGCGCATCATCGATCCCTGCGGCCGGGTTGTCGCGGAGACGGACACGAACGTCAACTTCGTCATGCGCGACGTGAATCTGGACTTCGTCGTGTGTCACTACGACTTCAACTACTCGGTCCCGGACCTAGTCCTCGACGCCTATCCCGGCAAGGTGCGGCTCACGTCCTACCGCCCGGACGGCCACTTCATCGTGGAACCGCTGGACCCGAAACTCACGATGAAACAGATCCAGGCGGAATTCGGGTTCGAGTCGACCTCGCAGTACCACGACCGGCATCGCGAGGCGTTCAAGCGCATGCACGACGGCCGCCGGCCCGCGCCGCAGAACGCGCTGCACGGCGACCGGCCGATGTATGGGAAGTGGGTGGCGGGTGAGTAGGCTCGGAGGCTGCGTCGCCTGCGGAGCGGCGATTCTGCTCCCGTTTCTCCGGTCGTGGTGTCACGGGTACTGTCCAATCCCGGCCGAGCCGGATCGTCCCCAAACCCGCGCTCCGCGCCTGATTCGCGATGACGAGTGAGATTACGACCGGAGAAGGATCAGCGGTCCGTTCCCTCCTCCTCCTCCGAATACACCTTCACGGCGACATCGCGGTCGATGGGGGGTAGCGGGATAGCGAGCGTGCCGTTGGCCGTGTGCTTGTCCTTGCGGATGACGGTGCCGGCGTAGGTATCCCAGCATTCGACCCCGTACTCGCCCGGCTCGAACCCGGTGGCGATCAACGCGGCCGCTTCCACCCGGGGGATATCCTTCAGCGTCTCGAACACCTTCGTGTGGTACACCCAATAGACGGCCACGACCGCGCCGGGATGCGCCGCCGGGCGTGGCGCAGGGCGAAGAGGGGCGGCTTCCGCCGTCGCTCCGCGGGCTATGGCCGACAAGTCGTCGGGCTGCACCCGGCCCTGAGCGCGAAGCCCGACCGCCTCCAGGCGGTGTGGGCCGGCGCCGCGCACGAAGGCCGGGGCCGGCCTGTAGTCGGCGGCCAGCCGGTCGATCCCCTGTGCGAACCGAGCCAGTGCTCGGTAGTGCGGGTACAGGTTCTCGCCGTCGATGAAATTCCACCACCAGTGCATGGCCGTGCCGGCGAACGGTGCGGCGAACGAGGCCCACAACCCGCTGTGCAGTTGCGCTTCCAGATAGTCGGCCGAGGGCGCGCCGCGTTCGCTGCGCCCGCCGTACTCGGCGACGAACACGGGCTTGGCGTAACGGCGGACTTCGTCCAGGTACCGCGCGAAGTTCACGACGTGGTTTGCCGTCCTGTTCGGCGGCCTGATGTAGCCGTTGCCCTGCACGCACTCGATTTCGGGCAGCGCCCACAGCTCGTGGCCTTTCTGCCAGTTGTGACAATGCGTGAAGACGAGATGGTCCCAGGGATCGATCCGGTCCAGATACTGCGCCATCTCGCGATGCCACGCCACGCCGGCGCGCGGGTTGTAGCCGGGCACGAGGTTCACTTCACCCCACAGTTCCCAGGCCAGTATGTGCGGGCTGTACCCCCAGCGGGCCACGATGTAGCGGAGCCGGTTCCGGTAAGCCGTACGCGCGGCCGGATCGGAGAAGAACGCTTCCGGCCGCGCGATCGGCCCGCCGAGCGCCTGGTTGTAGGGGTTATACGGCCACGACTTGCGGGGGTCATATTCGGAGTAGTGCTGCGAGGTCAGTTGCACACGGATCTGTTTGCGCGCGGCGAGGTCGAGCAGGTAGTCCAGCCGCCAGGCGTTGGCCAGGTTGTACCGGCCCATCCCGTGGAACCCGGGCCAACCGGCGCGCCCCTCCAGCCCGACCCACCAGGGCGTCATCCACACGCGCGCCCAATTCTCGCCGTGCGCCGCCATCTGCTCCAGATAGCGGTCGTAGGCGTAGGTCCCCTGCCCCTCCGGCAAGGCGAAGGAATAGGGAAACGGCTTCATCGAGTCGACGGGCGTGCACAGGTTGTGCCCGAGCGGGTAGTAGAATCGTCCGCTGTCGAAGGCGAGATAGCGCGGGTTCCGCGCGCTGACGCGAACGAACCCGTCGTGCGCGGCCGGCACGACGCGGAACGTGCGGGCGGGCGTTCGGAGGTTGGCCCCGTCCTCATCGCGAAGCACGAGTTGGCAGCGATAGGCCCCGGCGAGCACCGGTGTGAACCGGACTTTCCAGACGCCCGGCCCGACGGGCGTGAGGACTTCACGGCCGCGCTCGAGCCGCCGGTCGAATGCCTGGTAGAAGAAAGCCGGGACACGCAGCACGTCGCCGGTCGGGTCGAGGAAATGCGCCCAGATGTCGACGACGCGCGGATCGAACGGATTGCGGTAGGCCTTGCCCACGTCGAACGTGAGTTCGAACCGCTCGAACTGCGCCACGGTCGCCGCATGGGCATGCCGCTCCGTCACATGCAGGCGCGCGCGTTGCGCGGGTGCCAAAGGGATTCCGCGCACGGGTTCCGCGTAGACGGGCCCGCGGTAGGAGCAGGGCGCGAAGACGCGGACCCCGAACTCCGTGATCTGCTGGAGCGAATAGTCGTCCAGGGGCTTGCCGTGGTTGCACGGCGCCCAGTCTGCCCGCGCCGCGTTGAACGCGGCGTCGACCCGTGTCCAACGGCCGGGCAGCAGTTCCTGCGGCGAGAGGTGCTGGTACCAAAGCGAATCCCTGTCCCGCAGGTGGAACAGCACTCGGATTCCGCGCGGCGCGGGGTCGGGCACGAGCAGACGGACGGACAGCCCGGCCCAAGCCGACCAGTCGGCCGCCGGCTCCCATCGGGCGGCGGTTTCGCCGGGGAACGCCGCGCTCAGCAGCAGGGCGTCCTGCCCGTTGCTCGCCACTCCCGACACGACGGCCGCTGCGCGGCCCGGCTCCTGCGCGCGCGTCCCGGGCGCGCACAAGATGACCGCGTCGCGATAGGCGTCCGGCGCAAAGAGCGGCGGCCTCTGCACGGCAATCTGGGCTCTGGCCTGTTCCTTCACGCGCGTGACGACAATCGCCGTCAGCAGGCCGAGCGCCAGCACGGCCAACAGGCACGAGACGGCGGGCATCGCCGTGCGCAACGCCCAATGCCGGCGCCCGCGCGCGGCCGCATCCGTGACCGCGTGCCCGTGCGCGGTCTTCTCCCACTGAAACGGGCGCGTGAAGAATTGCCAGCCGGCCCGCCAGGCCGAGAGGCTCAGCAGCCCCCACTCCACCGGGCAGAGCAACGCGGCGCACAGCAGGTCCGGCCGCCGGCAGGCCAGGCAGCCGGCGACATTGATGAGGACAAACACGGCATTCGCGGCCAGCAGGACCAGGCTGATGGCGAGAGCCAGCACGGACAGGGCGCTGGTGAAATTGACGAGCGACCACCCCACGCAGAACCACGCGGCGATGATGCCCCACATGAGCGGGTTGAGCGTGAGCATGCACGCGCTGCCCCCGATCAGCACCATGAAGAAGAGCCACTTGCGCAACCCGAACTCGCGCAACGAGCCGCGCCGGGTCTGCACGAGCCAGGTCTGCCAGTAGCCCTTGATCCAACGCGTGCGCTGGCGCAGCCACGCGCGCAGGCTGACGACGGCCTCCTCCCAGGTCGTCGAGGCGAGCATCCGCGTGGACCAGCCCCGGCGCGCGATGCGCATGCCCAGATCGCAGTCCTCCGTCACGTTGAACGGGTCCCACCCGCCCAGTTCGCGCAGCGCGCGCGTGCGGAAATGGTTCGAGGTCCCGCCCAGCGGGATCGGCGCGCCCAGCCGCTGCAACCCGGGCAGGAACAGGCGAAACCAAACCAGATACTCCATGGCGGACCACTGCGCAAAGAGGCTTTGCAGGCTGTTGTAGTGGTCGAGCCGTGCCTGCAGGCAGACGACCGCCTCCGGCAGCGTGCGGTAGGCCGCCACGGCCTTCTTCAACTGGTCCGGTTCAGGCCGGTCTTCGGCATCGAACACGACGAGGAACTCGCCCTGCGCCTCGCGCAGGCCGGTGTTGCAGGCGCGCGGCTTGGTCTGCGGCAGGCCGCCGGGCGAGCGGGTGATCCGCATATGGCCCGGCAACGGCCGTTTTTCGAGCGCGTCGATCGTGGCGCGGTCGGCGGGCTCCACCAGCAGCTGGATGTCCAGCTTCTCGCGCGGGTAGTCAAGCGCGTCCAGCGCTTCGACGAGCGACGGCACCACCTCCGGTTCCTGGTAGAGCGGGACGAGCACGCTGTACGGCGGCAGGTCGTCTTCGGCCAGGGCCGCCGTCTCGTCGGGCGCGACGCGGATCGCGGGGTCGCGGAACAGGCAGGCGAGAATCGCCGCCAACCGAATGCCGAGCACGCAGAAGAAGAAGACGGCCAGCGCGTAGGTGACGGCGAGCCAGGTCGCGTACGGGCGCAGCGCGCAGGCCGCCGCCAGGAGGCCGAGCCCGGCCGCGAACACACGGCGCTGCGGGCGCGACCACTTGACGTACGCACACAGCGGCGCGTGGGACTCGGCGTAGGCGCTTGAATCTGGATCGAACTCCTGCACGCAGCAAAGGTAGAGGAAAGGGCGGGCGACGTACAACCCAAAAGCCCACACCCAGAGGTCCCCGCTCCCAGAACTTGCTCGAGAACTTACTCGAGAACTTACTCGAGAACTTGCTCGAGAACTTACTCGAGAACTTACTCGAGAACTTGCTCGAGAACTTACTCGAGAACTTACTCGAGAACTCACTCGTGAACTCACTCGTGAACTTACTCGAAGTTCGACCTTTGTCCCACGGGTTTTCGACAGAGTCTTCGACCCGCCTTCGCGGAGCGCTTCCGCCGTCGCTCTACGAGCTATGGCGGACAAGCGTCGCTCACGACAAAGAGGTCTGAGCCGTAGGACGGGCTTTCCAGCCCGTCCCGCGAACTCGTGAACCGACGCGAAACGGGGACGGGCTGGAAAGCCCGTCCCCCAGGGAATCGACCAAGATCACGACAAAGAGGTCTGAGCCG
>JAFGHX010000092.1 GCA_016929905.1 Kiritimatiellia bacterium | reverse complement strand
CTCCCCCGCGGGGAGAGGGGGCGGAGCGACTGTGGCCGGTGCGTGTTCTCGGGGAAGAGCGGATATGCTACAAGCGGGCAGGATGAGCGCCACCGGTACTTGAGGATGAAGCGCGCTCCCCCCTCACCCCGGCCCTCTCCCCCGCGGGGAGAGGGGGCGGAGCGGCTGTGGCCGGTGCGTGTTCTCGGGGAAGAATGGCGAGGCGGTCAGTGCTCCCCCGCGGGGAGAGGGAGGGCAGGGTGCACTGGCCGGCCAGTCCCGGTGCGCGCGGCCAGCGACCGTGCAAGGGCAGGCATAGGCAAGAGCCCGATGGAGGGCGAGCGTCCTCGCGAGCCGCCTATGAGGGTTGATTACGAGAATGATTACGAGACTGATTGCGAGAGTGATTACGAGAATGATTACGAGAGTGATTAGGGTGAGGGGGGAGCGATGATACACGTAGCGGCGACGATTGAGGTTGTTGAGGGGAAGCGGGCCGAGTTTCTGGCGATATTCAAGGCGAACATTCCGAACGTGCGTGCGGAGGCGGGCTGCATCGAGTATGGGGTGGCGGTGGATGTGGCGACGGGGCTCGGGGCACAGAAGCCGGTACGCGCGAATACGGCCGTGGCGATTGAGAAGTGGGCGAGCGTGGAGGCGCTAAAGGCGCATCTGGCCGCTCCGCACATGGCGGCCTACCGGGAGAAGGTGAAGGAGCTGGTGAAGGGCGTGGAACTTCGGGTCCTGGAACCGGCGTGAAAGACGTTTCAGAAGCCGGCCTCGACGATGGGGACGCGGTCGGACAAGGCGAGCAGCCCGGCCACGTCGGGGATGGTGGCTGCCGCGCGTGTGGCCTGGCCGGGCGGGAACGGGCCGTTGAATCGGACTTCGGCGGTGATGTTCTTGCTATCGGTCGTCTTGACTGAGACCTCGAGGACCAGGTAGGAAATGGACCTGTCGCCCTGGTTCTTCACCCAGCAGGCCATCACGAAGCCGGGCTGAGTCTTTGTGTTGTCGACTTCCGTCATGGAGTTGGATGGCGGTCAAGGGGGGCGGTCACAGGTTGGAAGTCGCAGGTTGCGAGGCGCCTGTTGGGGCGGCGCCGGGGTTCAGCCGGGCGGGGGCACGGCCGGCGGTTCGACGAGCCAGATATTGCGGAAGCGGACGGGATGGCGGTCGTACTGGAGGCGGATCGGCGCACGGGCGGGTTCGTTGCCGTTGGCACCGCGTGCGGTGAGCGGGAGCCGGTCGTGGATACGGATTCCGTTGAGGTCGACGGTGATTTGGGCCGGTTCGGTCAGGTTGCCCTGGGTGTCGACGCGCGGTGCGCGGAACGCGACATCGAATGTCTGCCACTGCAGGGGCGGCAGGCAGGCGTTCTGGGCGGGTGCCGCGACGTCGGGCAGCCCGCCACAGTCGTCGGGGCCGGGTTTGCCGACGCCGAACGAGTCGAGGATCTGGATTTCGTACCGATCGCAGAGGAACACACCGCTGTTCCCGCGCGATTTCCCGCGCTGCTCCGGTTCGAACGGGCACATGAATTCGAGGTGCAGCGTGAAATCGCCGAACTCGGCGACGGTCTTCTGATCGCCGCCGTGCGGGACGACGCTGCCGTCGGGGCCGGCTTCCCACTTCTGGTTCTGCCAGGCGGCGAGGCTGGGTGCGGCGCCGTCCGCGAACGGGAGCAGCACGGTCGCATGTGCGGGCGGCTTCATGCCGAGCGTTGGTGAACGGCGCTCAACGGCCTTCAGCGCGAAGCGTGCCGGCGCCTCACCGTTGCGGGTCGCGTTGAGCTCGCCGTTCGCGATGGTGCCCGTCCACAGCTTTGCTTCGCCTCTTTCCTCGAGGGCAACCTTGCCCGCCTCAGGCCGGCCGTCGAACCGGACGTAAGGGGCCTCGGCGCCCTCGGCCGCGGGTTCGGCCCGGCACTTGACGTAATAGGTGAGCGGCGGCACATCGGGAATGCCGTCTTCCTTCTTGCGGCGTTGTCCGCCCTGCTTCTCCTCCGGGAAGAGCGGAATCGCGACCGCCGTGGCCTGCAGGACACCGCCGTTCGGCGCGACGTACGTTCCGGCATACTCACCCATTGCCGTCAGGCGCCGGACCTCGCCGATCGACCAGGCCTTACGGCGCATCTCGTCGTCGGCCGCCGTGCTGAGGAGTTTGTCGAGCGCGGTGCCGGCGAGCGCCGGCGGGAGATGCGCGATTTTCCAGAGCAGGTGCCGCACCGTGAGGCTCGCCTCGGCGCAGACGGCGGGGTCATCGAGGAACCGCAGCGCCAGTTCGAGTGCGCCGTCGGTCCGGACCTTCGCGAGGTTGGAGAGCAGCAGGTTCTTCTCGGCATTCTGCTGCACGAGTGCGGCGGCTTCCCGATACCGCAGGATTTTCTGTACGTCGTCCGTCTCGGCCAGGTCGACGGCGCGAATGAACCCGCGCAGGGCCAGGATCTTGACGACCGGATCGGCATGCCCTTTGGCGACGGCCCAGAGCGGCTCGAGCGGCTGCGCGTCGGGCCAATCGCCGAGCAGGCGGACGGCGGTTTTCTGGACGTCCGGGCTGGGGTCGGCGAGCGCCGCGACGATTGCATTCATGGCCGGTGCGGTCTTGAGGCCGGCCGCCACGCGGAGCAAGGCCTCCTTGGCGGGCGCATCGGCGACGGCGAGCCCTTTGGCGAGGACATTGAAGCATGTTTCCGGCTGCCGCACGCGGCGGCAGACGGCGTTGAGCGCTTTCTCGGCGGCTTCCCGTTCCTTTCGGGCAGGGGCGTCCAGCAGAAGCGCCTGCAGCGGGTCGAGTGTGGCCTGCGCGCCGAGCACGCCCAGTGTTTCGAGCGCGGCCACTCGCACGTCGCTCTGCTCGTGGCGCGCGTAGGCGAGAATCGTCTCCACATGCTCCTGCGCGTTGCGCCTGCCGAGCACGGCGAGGATATCGACCTGCACGGCGGGCGGAGTGTCGGGCAACGCCGCGACCAGTACGCGGCTGGCCGCTGCGTCCGGGATATGGGCCAAGGCACGGGCGGCCGTATACTGCAGCAGGTCGGCCCGTCCGAGGAAAGCGAGCAGCGGCCGCACGGCGTCCTCTTTTCCGAGCACGGCGGCCGCCGGGATAGCGGCGAGCAGGACTTGCTCGTCGGTGTCGGCCAGTGCCTTGTTCACGGCCGGCCAGGCGGCGGGGTCGGCACGTTGGCCGAGCACGGCTATGGCGCCGGCCCGCGCGGGTTTCTGTCCGCTCTCGACGTAGTCGATCCAGCGCCGGGTCGCCGCGGCGCCCGGGATGGCGGCGCCGGCCCCGACCGCGACGTGCCGGAACTGCGGATCGTTTTCGGCGAGCGCGCGCACGACGTCGTCGAAGGCGCCGGCAGCCTGCAGTGCGACCAGGCCTTCCAGTGCCGCGCCGCGGCTTGGATTGATTTCCGGGTCCTGGAGGGCGAGCAGAGCACGAAGCGCGCCTGCGGCGGCGGGTGCCTGCCCGTTCTCGGCGAGACGCAGGCCGAGCTGGACGGCGGCATCGGCGAGCTGGTGTTTGACGTGTCCGGTTGCCGTGCGCAGGGCGGCGAGGATGGGGTCGGCAGCGGCCGCGTCCCCGATATTGGCGAGCGCGCCCGCCGTCGCCGCGCGGATTTGCGGATCGTCGTGCGCGAGCAGTTTCCGCAGGTCCGGCGCGGCGCGTTCGTCGCGCAGGACCCCGAGCGCCTGGACGATGGTCGGCAGGCGCGAGTCGCCGGCCTGCAGGAGGGCCCGGCGCAGGGGCTCTGCGGCGCCCTCGCGTATGGCGAGCAGCGCCTGGGCGGCGTACTCGCAGAGTTCGTCGTCCAGAAGCAGTTGCCCGAGTGCGATCACGGACTCTGCCCCGCCAACGAGCTGGAGCTGGCGCGCGAGGAAGCCCTGGACCGCTCTTGGCCGGTCCCCGCCGAGTTGGGAGGCGAGTGCGGCGGCGAACGCCCTGCGGGTATGCTCCGCGCCGGGCTGTGCGGCGAGCGTGGCCATGTGGTGCAGGGCATAGCGGACCTTGTAGTCCTCGCCGCGGCCCGGCTCCTCGAGCATGCCGATCAGCCGGATCGCGGTGGCCGGGCCCGCATCGAGCAGGTCCCGGCAGATCTGTTCGGCTGTCGCCTTGTCGACCCGGCTGAGCTTGCCGCTCTTGTCCGGTTCGGGCAGTTGCGCGACGCGGGCGGCGGCGGGATCGGGCGGATCGCCGGCGCCGACGGGCGAAGCCTGGCAGGCGAGGGCGGCAACGAGCATATAGCAGGTGATGCGTATGTTCATGTGACTCCCGTTATTTCGTCTTCCCGCGCGGCGCGGGGAGAGACGGTTTCGACAGGGTTCGCGAGTAAATTCGCGAGTAAGTTCGCGAGCAAGTTTCATGTCAGGTGCCAAGGTGCGCGCATGGGGACGTTGATCAAACGGTTGGCCTCCTCGTCGCCGATGATCTGTTCTGTGACAGGGTCATAACGGATTGTGCGGCCGGTTCGGATAGCGATATTGGCCAGGTGCAGGAGGGTGCAGCACCGGTGTGCGGATTCCGGGTCGCGGCCGTCGAAGTTGCGGGTACGGATGGCGTCGTCGAAGTTGCGCATGCGTTCCGGGTCGGGCATCGCGTCGACTTTGGCGAGGAGTTCGGGCGCGATCTTATCGAGGTCGAGCCCGTGGCTGTCGGCGCGGTCGTAGGGGGTGCCCCACTCTCTGCTTTCGAGCACGAGTTTCAGGCCGTCGGCGTAGGTGAGTTCGACCCAGCCCCACATTCCGCATGCGTCCGGGTGCGCGGGCGGGGCGTAGGCTTCGACATGGACCGGGCTGGTTTCGTCCTTGCCGTAGCGCCATTGGAACTTGTTGAGGTAGTGCTGGCCCATATCGGCCAGCCCGCCGCCGTCGTAATCCCAATAGCCGCGAAAGCTGCCGTGCGTACGATGGCGATGGTACGGTTTGAGCGGGGCGGGGCCCTGGTACATGTCCCAGTCGAGCTGGTCGGGGACCGGCTGCGGGGCATACCGCACCATGCCGCTCCAGGTCCGCACCTTCCAGTTCTGTTTGGCGCGATAGACGGCATCGACCTTCTCGAGCAGGCCGCTTTTCATGAGCTTACGGGTCCGGATATCGGTACTCTGGCCGGAATAGCCGAACCGGCCGCTGGCCCCGATCTCGAACACGCGTTTATAGCGCTGCACGGCATTGACCACGGCGCGGCCCTCCGCAATGAACCGGGTCATGGGCTTCTCGCAGAAGATGTCTTTGCCGGCCTGGGCGGCGGCGATGCAGATCAGCGCGTGCCAGTGCGGCGGCGTGACGATGTAGACCGCATCGATATCCTTGTGTTCGAGCACGCGCCGGAAATCGGTGTAGGCTTTGCACGGCTCGCCTGCCTTCGCCTGGGCGGCGGCGAGCCGGTTCTTGTCGACGTCGCAGACGGCGAGCGTCGTGGGCGGCCCGCCGCCGCTGTTGGAGCTGACGAACCCGCGGCCGCGGCCCAGCCCGATGACGGCGCGGGTGACCACCTCGCTGGGCGGCGTGTAGCCACGCCCGAGCACGTGGCGCGGCACGATCGTGAAGGCGGCTGCCCCCGCGCAGGCCTGTCTGATGAACTTGCGTCGGGATACCGGTTGCGTCCTCATGGGTCGTCTCCTATCCGTGACATGCCCGCGAACGGCGCACGACGGGTGCATGCAGCCGACAGGCCGTTTGATCTGGGAAAACCGGGTATTGCAGACACGAAAGCCGTGATCGGCCTGAAGGCGAATTGGACCTAACGGGGGCGGTGCGCCCCTACCTTCGGTAGTAGGATAGCGAGCGGGGGCCGGTGCGTCAATGGGCGGGCAGGGGCCCCTAATCCGAAAACAGGCGTGAGCGGAGGCGGATTCACCACGTCGAAGGTGCCTGCGGCGGAGAGGCACCCTTCGGCAGGCTCCGTGCCTTCCATAGAGAAGGCCAAGTCAACGGCTTGTTGGAAGCTCTACTTCTCCCGGTTCCTTTGATCGAGCAGGTATCTCCGGAGCAACCGTTCTGATCGCATGACGTACAGAACGTACACGGCGTCTCCCTCGACACGGTAGAACACGCGACACGGTGGGACGACGACCTCCCGATAAGGCGAGCGCGGGAGTTCCGGCGGTCGCTTCCCCGATTGCGGGTGGGCCTCCAGCCGTTCAACGCGGTCGAACACTTTCTGGACGTATCGGGATGCGGCAAGAGGATCGTCGAGAGCAATGTACTCGGCGATCTCATCGAGATCCAGCAACGCGGGTTCGGTCCAGATCAACCGAGCCATTTTCCCATCTTTCGTTTGGCCTCGGCATGCGAGAAGGTACGCTTTTCCAGGATCGCGCGCTCTCCGCGCGCGATGCCTTCAAGAATGCGCATCCGATCTTGCATGAACTCGTATGAATCCACGTCGACCAGATAGGCCGAGGGTTTCCCATGTTCAGTAATGAGTACCGGTTCGCCCGTTTCATGCAAATCAGACAAGACACGAGTCGCTTGACGTTTGAGCGTTGTGACAAGTTCTGTTTTCATGACATAGTGATACTATAGTGCCACTTCCATGTCAAGTCATTCTCTTGATTCCAACAGTTAGTTGAGCTGTTCCGGAGGGTGGAGGGGGGAATCAGCTCCAACGGCGCGGCTCACGGGCGCGCGGTACGCGCGCGTCCCGTGCAGGGGCTGGTTCGGCTCCGCATGGTCGTCTCGATGGTTGTCCCGGTCGTTGTCCGGGTCTGAATCGTCGCGCG
>JAFGHX010000091.1 GCA_016929905.1 Kiritimatiellia bacterium | reverse complement strand
TTCGGTGTCGTCCATGAGCGTGCCGATCTCCGGGCTGTCCGCGCCGGTCACGAACGGGCTCCCGATATAACGGCTCAGGCTCAATGCCGGCGTGTCGTCGGGCACGCCGTCGCCCGTCTCGTCCAGCAGCGGTGTCTGGCACCGTCTGGCGGCCTGCCGCACCGCCGTCTTGGCCTGGCTGAAGGATTCGCCGATGCTCTTGCCGGTGAAGAGATTGGCCAGCAGCGCACCGTTCACGCTGAGCCGCCCGTTCAGCGCGCGGATACAGCCTTCGCTCGCGCCGCACGCGGCGACGGTCGTGCGCTCGCACGCCGCGGGCGCGGCCATATCGTCGAGGAACCCGCCGGCCCCCTCGAACTCGAGCAGCGCAACCGCCGCCGCACTGTTCGTAGCCTGCACGGCGTCGAGCCAGCCGTCCAGCAGCGCGGCGCTTACCAGGTTCGTGGTGTTCACGCGGCAGTCGCCGCCCTCGCCGTCGGCGATCAGCCAGACGGTCAGCTTGTCGCAACCCATCGCCCAGTTCGTGACGGCCCACGCCAGGTTCTCGACCGTCGGCGGCGCGTACACCTCGTTGGTGCCGTCGCCGTTGATGTCCGCCGGGCCTTCCGCCAGGTAGCAGAGCGTGGCCGGCGTGAAGCGGCGCGTCAGAAACGTGTGATAGGCCATCCGCCCCATCGCGTCGCGCACGGCCCAGGCGGCGTCGTTCGTGGGCCCGGCCGCCAGCAGGACAAGCCGTTCGTCGAACTGCTCCTGGACCACGTAGGCCTGGCGCGGCGGCGAGACGCCGTTGAGCACGTTGCGGGCGTAGTAGATGACCTTGTAGACCCCTTTCTCGGAGAACCCTTCATAGACCCCCTCATACCGGCTCTCCGCCGGGTTGTAGGCCAGAGTGACCTCGGGCAGATTCGATACGGGGTTCTCCATGCCCGGTTCGAGCGAGGGCGGCACGATCACGCACCAGACCCGGTCGATCGGATAGACCGAGACCACGCCGTGCGCCCAGAGGCTCGCATACGTATCGACCGTCAGCACCTGATCGCGTGCGACGCCGCCAATCACGGGCAGGCCCTGCGCCGTCATGAAGGACGCGCCCAGGACCAGGTTCCGCGCGTTCGCCCCGTCCAGGCCCGGCACGAACGCGCCGCTCCCGTCGTCGTCCAGCTCACCGTTCTGATAGATGCTCATCGCGTCGCGGGCCACCAGGAAGCTTGCCTCCACGTCCAGCCCCCGCAGGATCCCCGAGAAGAACGCGTCGGAGAAACTGACCAGCCCGCCGGCCACGAAGTAGGTGACCTCGTCGGTCGAACACGCGGCGATCACCACGCGCTTCGCGGTGCCCGTGTAGGTGAGCGCCGGCAGGAAGCTGCCCGCGTGACAGAAGTCGAGCAGCACGACCACCTCCGTGTTCCACGTGTCCTGCAGCTCGTCCAGCCACCCGTCCAGTTGGACCGCCGTCAGCGTTTCGGTCGGATTCAACCGGAAATACCCCTCGCTCTCCGAGTCCACGCCCCCGTGATCGACGAGGTACACGAACAACTGGCTCGTGGGCGCGGCCCAGTTGGTGAACGCCGTCTCGAGATTTGCCAGCGTGGTCAGCCCGGCGATGTCGTCGATTTGCCCGTTCGCGTCTACGTCCTGGTTCGTGACGGGGCTGAAATACTGGATGCCCTCGCGCGGATAGCCGCGATAGGAGAGCGTGTTGTACGCGGCGTCGGCCAGGTAGTCGGTAATCGGCCACAGCGCGTCGTTTTCGCTCTTGCGCCCGGCCGCCACGATCGCCTTGCCGATCAGCGAGACGGAGTTCGTACTGATCACGTTCGCGACCATCCGGCCGAGCAGGTTGTTGGTGACCCACGCCTCAACGACGTCGGTGCAGTCGCCGGTCGAGCCCGCACGGTACACGATGCCGGTCCCTACGGCCGACTCGAGGTAGCCGCCGCTCTGATTGTCCGACACCGTCCAGAGCACCGGCCCCACGCCGTCGGCGACCTGGACGCGGAACGAGCAGCTCCCCTCCTGGATAACCGTGCGCCGTGCGGGGAACATGGGCAAGGCCGGCGTCAGGATGACTTCGCCGTTCGTCACGGCCGTCTGGCGGCCCAGGTTCGTGGTGCACATGTCCGTCTCGTTGCTCGTCACCACGCCGTCCAGATCGAGATCGCCGCGCAGGATGCCGAGCAGCCCCTCCTGGCTGAACCGGATATCCTCGTCCGCCTGGCGGACGACCCCGTCGCCGTCCGCGTCGCCCGCGATCATGCCCCAGACGCCGGGCTCCAGTTCCACCGCGCCGGCCGCGCCGCCGAAATAGCCGTTCGAGCCGGTCGTGAAATCGTAGACGGTTTCCGCACCCGCGAAGGCGACCGGTTCCGCCGACCGCACGGTCAGGTGGTTCCGGTGCCGGACCCCGACGTAGTAGTTACCCGCCGCCACGGCCACACCGATCCCCTCGGCGCCGCTGTCGCCGGCGACCCAGCCGTCATCGCGCAGGAACGCGCTTCGCGCGAAAGCGGGCAGCCCGTTCGTATCGGCCAGCTCGACGAACACCCAGTCCACCACGCCGGCCGGCACGGCGGCGACGGCGCGCGGGTCATCCGCATAGGGTGCGGTTGCGGCCAACGCCCACGCGGCATTGGTCGTCATCCGGTCCTCGGCCGCCGCGTACGCGCCCTGCAGCCATAGGCGGACCCGCGCACGATACGTCGCTTCGCAGGCGCCAATCTCGACCGAGCCGGCGCCCGTCGTCTCGTGCCGGACCCCGTCCAGGCTGCCCTCGCCCCAGACCGGATAGACGCCCTCCCGGCCCGTGACCAGATAGCCGAGTTGCGCGTGCGCATCGCCCGAGAACGGCCCCCACTTCAACGTGCGGTCGTCGGGATTCCACAGTCCGTTCGTCGTGACCGGATGCGCGGTCATGCCCGGCGCCAGCGTCTCGGTCACCACAAACGAAAGCGCGCCTACCGGCGGACTCACGTCGAGCGTCACGCTGGGCGACGGGCTGCCGTTGGCGGCGATCGAGCGCGATATCGCCAGCGGCGGATAGTCCGGCTTCGAAGCGTACTCGCCCCATGCCGCGGCGCTCGGCTCGAGGCCGGCCTTGAACGCGCGTGCGCGCAGCACGCAGTTCGAGTCCACGTGCACGGCCGTGCCGTACAGGGCGGAACCCACGCTCGGCAGCGCGCCGTCGGTCGTGTAGCGGATCTCCGCTGAGGGCGTGGCGCACGTCATGTCCACGTCGACCGGCAAGGTCCGGCTGCCGGGCGGGCTCAAGTCCGGCGTGGCCGCCGTCTGCGGCGGCTCCGGGATCGTGTCATCGCCGGGCTCCGCCGCGACCGTCAGGTCAAACGCATCGAACTCGCCGAACCGCCCATCCACACTCCAGCGCCCGCGGACCGGGTACGTGCCCGGCCTTCCAGCCACTTCGTATGCCAGCGCCACGGAGGTCCGGCCGGTGAATGCGCCCCAACGAATCACGAACTCCGCGGCGTCGAACCAGCCGCCTTCATTCACGTTCGTGGGCGTCAAGCCCGGCGCGAGCCATTCCTCGTAGGACCAACATGCGCCGGCCTGATTCACCAGCGCCGTCACGGCGGGCTGCCACGGCGTCGCGGTCGATATCTCGCGCGCGACGTCCGCGCCCGGGGCCGGGTCGGCCTGCACAAAGGAAGCACTGCGCACCGTGCTTGGGAAACAATTGGTCGCGAACGCGCACGCACGGACGACCGTATTGCTGAGCACACTGAAACTGTTCGTATAGAGCGTGTCCGAATCCGTCGGGACCGTGCCGTCCTCGGTGTAACGAATCTCCGCGCCGACCGCCCCGTTCGTGATGGACACCACGACCGGCAACGACGTGCTGCCGGGCGGCACGAAGACCGGCGGCGGCAGCACGCCCGGTCGTACGGGATAGTCCCAATCGGCGCCCTGGCCCGTCACCACAATCTCATGGTTCGCCGGCCCGCCTGCCCGTCCGTCCACGCTCCAGGAACCGCGGCTCAGGTAGGTGCCCGGCAATCCGGTCACCTGCCAACTCAACGCCAAGGCCACCTGCCCGGTGTACGGCCCCCACCGGATCGTCGATGCCGCGGCGTCATAGACGCCCGCCTCCGTGACGTTGGTCGGCGTCAGCCCGGGTCCAAGCGCCTCCTCATACGTCCAGCATGCGCCCGCGACAGTCTGTGTGACCTGCACCGTCAGCTCGGGCAGCCATGGCGTATTGGTCGCCACCACGCAGTCGGCCAGCAATGCCGGGATCGGCGGCGCCTCTGCGAACCATGCGCCGCGCACGGGACTGGGCGTCATGTTCGTGGCGAACGCGCGCGCCCGGATCAGCGTGTCCGCCACCACCTCGACCGAGCCGGTGTAGAGCGTATCCGATTCGGTCGGCGCCTCGCCGTAGGTCGAATAGCGAATCTCCGCGCCACCCGAGGCGCACGTGAGCGTGACCGTTACCGGCAACGACGCGCTGCCGGCCGGCTCGAAGACCGGCGCGGCCACCGTCGCCGGCCGTTGCGGCAGGCTCTCATCGCTGGCGATGACGACATCCGTCGTGGCCGGGTGAAACGCCCATTCGCCGTCCACCGAAAGCATGCCGTCCAACGTGTAGGGGCCCGGCGGCCCGGTCACCCGATAGGTCAGCGTGGTCAGGAAGCAACCCGTGAACCCGCCCCAGCGCACGACGCCGTCCGCGGTCGAATACACGCCGCCGCTGTCGATCGAAACCGCCTCCAGGGTTGGCGGCACGTATTCCTCGACCGCGAAGCAGGCCGACTCGAGCGCCGCCGTGACCGTCAGCGTCACCAGCGGCTGGGCCGGGATGTCGTTGGTCACCTCGCGCAACACGAAACCCGGCGCCGCCAACGCCGGCGCGGCGATGAGCGCCAGGCCCATCGCAACAAGGCGGCGTGTGCTCATGACGGCCGCCCGGATGCGAACAGCCCGGGGAACTGCGGATGAGCGCTTCTTCACGCAAACGCTTCGGCGCGGCAGGGACGTTGCCCGGCAGCGAAGGCCCGCCCTGGCAACCCGCGGCGCCGACCCGCCGCGGCTGTCACCACCGCGGACGACTGGAGGGCGAGGCTGCGCCGAGCCGCTTCGACCGGCAAATCGTCGACTGGCGGGCGGCTCGGCACAGCCTCGCCCTCCACTGTCAAGATGCATGCGAACGCGTGTATTTTTATCCGAAAGCCGTCTGAGGCGGAGGGCGCCCGCAACCCAAGTAGGCCGGGCGTCCTCGCCCGGCCCTCCCTCGGCCGTGCGCGACCGTGCGCGGCCGAGGACGACCGCGCTACTCAGATACGTGTGAAGACCTGTATGTTGGGTAGAAGGTCGGCTGAGTTGAACGTTGTTCGCAGGCGGAATGGAGGGTCGGGCTCTGTACCGACCGCGGCCGGCGTGGAAGCCGGCCCTCCACCCGATACACGCGAAGGCATGTATCTGCCGCCGAAGACCACTGACTTCTCGCGTATTTCGCATCGCTTGCCTCAGCATCGTCATCTCTTCAAATTCCGAGCGCCGGCTGACCGCCGCCATTCCGCGCCAATTCGCGTCCATTCGCGTCCATTCGCGGTTGCTCCACTCCGCGGACGTTTCGACTCACAATCCCGGTTTCCAACGCAACGGCCGTGCCGCGCCGTCGTTGTGGTAAAGCCCGCCGTTCTCGAGCAGATAGCCCGCCCGCGTCACGTAATTGGCCGAGATCGCGTTGGATTCCGCGCCCCAGGCCTGTCCGTTCCGCCACGCATCGGAATACGTCGTGAACTCGCCCGACTCGATCGTCCAGTTCCCGTTCGTGTCCGCCGGGTGCAGATCGGTGTTGAAAAACTCGTACGCGCCCATGTCCACAATGCTCCCGGCAATCCGCGGGTCCCCATCGGCGTCCACACTCGGCAATTCGGGTGCGCCGTTCGTGCCTGCGTTCACGCACGGCGACTCGGCCGACACGTGGTAGTCCGTGTTCGACGCATCCGCGTACAGGGGGGCCAAGTCGATGTTCTCGGTGTAGAGATCCCAGATCCCGTACAGCCCGCTCGCATCGTTGCGCACGAACTCCTTGCGGGAGCCCGTCCCGGACAAGTGCACGTCATCGCCGTCGCCGCCAGCCGTGTTGCCCCAGATGATGTTGTTGTAGACGTAGGCCTCCTCGGTCACGCCGTCGATCTGGACCTTCACCCCGCCGCCGTCACCCACCGCCGCGTTGTCGCTGACCGTGTTGTTGATGAAGTCCAAGTGCGTCTTTGCCCGAATCCACGCGCCACCGCCAACACCGCTGCCCGACTGGGTGTTCTGAGCCAGGATGTTGTTGCACACCTTGTTGGTGTAGCCGTCCAGCCAGATCCCGCCGCCGGAACCGCTCAACGACAGATTGCCGCAAACTTCGTTGCCATCAACAATCATTGATGCGGGGCCGCACTCTTGACGAATATGCATGCCTCCGCCAACTCCTGACGAATTGCCTCTCACGATATTGCCGCTGACAATCAAGCTACTCCTCGCTGCTGTTGCTCGGTATGACAGCCCCCCTCCTTCTGTCGTGCCGCTGCACGAGTTTTCCGTGATCGTGTTTCCGCAAATCACGAACTGGTTGTCTTGTCCCCAGTCCGTCAAATACACGCCGGCGCCGCCATGATAGGCCGAGCTCGAACCAGTCGTATTCCCACGCACAATATTGTTGGTGAAGACGATCGAATTGCCATTGCCCCCGCTGCTGACGTCAATCCAGACGCCACCCCCGTATGCGGAGCTTCCGTGGTTGCCGCTGATGCCATTGTCAGAAATGGTGAGACATCCCGCCGATGCCAAGTTGCACTCCAGAGCGCCGCCGGGGCCCACATTGGCAGTCAGCGTGTTGTTGCTCACCCCCATAGATCCACCATCGTACTTGGCGTCAAGATAGACGCCGGGCCCGTATCCCCCCCGGTTCCCATGCACACTATTCCCAGCCATGCTCAGAGTATTGCCCTCTATCCAAACGCCTGCGCCGGGGTATCCTCCCGAATTGTTACCGGTAATCGTGTTGCCCAGCAGGCTGAGGCCAACCGCGCTGGCTGCTGTGATTTCGATTCCACGCCCGAGGGTATTTGTGCTGCCCTGCACGCTATTCGCCTCGACCAGCACTGCCCTCGCCGCGGCGCCAATGCTCACTCCATCTCCCTGTGACGAGCCATCTCGTGTCACCAGACACTCCCTTACAGTCGCGTCCCGGCATGCAGCGATATCCACCCCCACGCCATTCGCGCTGTTGGTCGCCATCATCCGGCAATTCTCGACCAGGACATCCGCGTCGACTCCTGTCGCGACGCGCAGCGCGCCCTTGGCACTGTCCCCGCAATCGCGCAGGATCGTGATGCCCTGAACCGTCACGTTCGCCGTGCCGGAGCAACTCACGTTCAGCCCCCGCCCGGTCCCGTCGGGATCGATGGTGATCTCGCTGCGCGCAGTGCCGGTCTCCCCACGCACGGTCAGGTCGAACGATTCGGCGCTGTTGAAGTTGAAGTTGCCGATGTAGTACCCGGCGGCCAGGTACACGACATCGTGCACCCCGTTGCCCGCCGCCTGCGTCAGCGCGCTCTGCAGCTCCTGCGCCGTCGTGACATGGAAGTCGTCCGCCCGGGCCGGACGTCCGAACAGCCCGATCCCCGCGGCCGCGAGCACGGCCATCAGCTGTTTTCGCATTGTGTGTCCTCCTGGTTCGTCGTTCGTTATTCGTTATTCGTTATTCGTTATTCGTTATTCGTTTAAGAGTGTAGTTTGGGCGACGAGGCCGTTCCATTTCCCTCTTCCTCTTCGTCTTACTCTTGTCTTACTCTACTTCGTCTCAGCCTTCGCCACAAACATCGCCCTTCGGCCGAATCCTACGTCCGGACGAAGAGTACGACAAGGAGTAAGACAAAGCTTATCCTCCGCCTGACAGTCGAAGGTCGAAATGCATGTTCGGTTATTCCTTCCGCACTCTGATCCGGTAATAGAGCTGCTGTTCAGACTGATGTTGGGAATCCACATACACGTTCTCCGCCGGCGTGGCCGGCAGGTTCGTGGCCAGCGGCGCGAAGGGGGCGCTCACCAGGTTGGTCGTAAACTCGAGGTCATAGACCCGATTCGAGACGCTGGGCCAGCAGACGGTTACCGCCCCTTCGCCCGCGGCGGCCGTGGCCGCCGCGACCTTCATTGCGCTGATGTAGTAGTACGCGCCCGAGACGGTCACGACCAGCTCGCCGTCCGGGCCGGGGTCCACACCGGTATACTTCGCCACGTAACCGTTGAGCGTGTTGTACCCGTTGACGATCGTGGTCGTGTCGTTCGTCCATGTAGTCGTTTCGATCGTGGCGCCCGCCGAGCTCGCGTTCACGAATCCGCTCTCGACGCCGCCGAGCGTGATCGTGGTCGTCCTATAGGTGTATTCGCTGTTGTCGCGGTTACCGAACAGCACCAGCTCATAGATGGGGCTCGAGGCCAGCCCGCCGATCGTGAGGGTCAGCGGCACGCCCCCGACATAGGCGACATAGCCGAGACAATCGACGAGCCCGTCGAATTCGTCATGCGCGTCGGTGCCGGCCTCCGGCTCGGCGCCCAAATCGGGGCACGGGCCGTACCCGCCGTCGTTCACCGTCAGCGTGGCGCCGACGCCGTCGCCCGAGCCGTAATCCACCAACTCGCCGGTCGAGGGCAGGCCATCCCCATTCCCCGCCCGTGTGTAGAGGGTGATCCGGTTGCTGAGCTGCCCGCTCATCCATGCCAGGTCGTTGTACGCCGTCCAGCCGGGAATCGTTCCGCCCGTCTGAAAACCGGCGATCCGAAAGACCGAGGCGGCGTTGGTCGGGTCGGTGCCGGCCAGCCACTCGGCGTAGTTCGTCTGGTTGTCGTCGTCCCCGTCCGCGCCCGCCTCCGCGTTGGTGACACCGGCAAAGAACTCGAGTTCCCACCAATCCGGCACGCCGTCGCCGTCGGTATCGTGCTCGACGCGCCGGACCTCGCACTGCTTCGGCTCCGACATCTCGCCGAGGTTGTCCTCGGCGAAGAACGTCACGACATAGGTTCCGAGCAGCGTGAAGTTCGTGTACGCGCCCTCGTGCCGCGCAGCGCTCGCGTTCCAATCCAACTCCGTCAGCGGCAGATCGGTCTCTGCGTCATAGTCGGGCGCGGTAACGGTGCACCACACATTCGAGACCCCGTCCGCATCGGTGACGTCCGCCGCCCACAGCGCGGCGGCGTTGGTGTGGTCCGTGATCTCGGTGTCGGGCATGGGCGTGCCGATCAACGGGTTGTCGCCGCCGGTGACGAAGGCGGCCCCGATATAACGCAGCGGGGCCAGGAGCCCGTCGTCTGGCTCCTCGTTCGCCACGCCGTCGCCGTCGTCGTCCAACTGCGCCGCCTGTCGCAACCGGCCCGAGGCGTAACGCATGCAGGGGCGCGCCCGCTCGAACGCCTCCCCGATACTGCGCCCGTTGAACACATGGCTCAAGAACGCGCCCGAGAAGCTCAACCGTCCGTCGGCCTGCCACACCACCGCCTGATTCGCGGCGGCGGCGGCGATGTTGATCCGCTCGCAGCCGGCGGGCGGAACCAGATTCGGGATGAACCCGCCCGACTTCCCGAACTCGAGCACCACGTTCACCGGCGCCTGGCGCGGCGATTGGAAGCTGTCCAGCCACCCGTCCAGCGCCGTGGCGTTGAGCGTCTCGGACGCGTTCAACCGCAACGCGCTGCCGGACGTCTCGCCGATCAGGAAAACGGTCAACTTGCTGGCCGGGCCGCCCGCCGCGGTCCCGCCCGCCCACTGCGTGATCGCCCAGTTCAGGTTCGCCGCCGACGGCGCGGCGTCCACGTCGTTCGTGCCGTCCCCGTTCACGTCCTGCTCGCCCAGCGCGCTCAGGTAGCAGACTCGCTCCGGGCCAAGCCAGCGTTTCAGGCAGGTCCGGTACGCGCGGTTCGCCATCTCGTTCATGGCCGGCCAGGCGGCATCGTTGGTCGCACCGCCATTGAGCAGCACCACCCGCTCGTCGAACGCGGTCTGGACCACATAGCTCTGCGCGGGCAGCGACACGCTCGCCCACTGGTCCATCGCGTAGTAGACGACCTTATAGGTGCCCTCCTCCGTGAACCCGTCGTACTGCCCCGCGTACCGGCCCGTTGCCGGGTCGTAGGGCAAGTCGATTTCGGGCGCCATAGACACGGGTGAGGCAGGGTCGGGCGCGTGGCTGGGCGGGATCACGTGGCACCAGACCCGCGCGATGGCGTACGGCGAAACCACGTCGTCGGCCCAAAGCCCGGCACTCGTGCAGCCGTTCAGGTACTGCCGGCCGGATACCTTCCCGATCTGCGGGACGTTCTGCCCGGATATGAACGCGGCGCCGAGGTACAGCCCGGCGCCCAGATGGCCGCCGCCGTTGTCGTAGTACTCGGCGTTCTGGTACAGGCTCATCGCCGCCTGCGCCCCGAGCCATGTCTGTTCGACGTCGTCGCCGCACAGCACGCCGCCGAAGAACGCATCCGAGAAGCTCACCAGCCCGCCGGCCATGAAATAGGCCGGCTCGTTCGTGCCCGTGGAAGCAATCACCAGCCGCGGCGCCGCGCCCGTATAGCTCAACTGGTCGAGCAGGCTGCCCGCGTAGCAGCAGTCGATCAACAGGACAACGCGCGTCCCGTACGTGTCCTGCAGCGTGTCCAGCCAGCCGTCCAGGTCGGCGGCCGGCAACTCTTCGGCCGGGTTCAACCGGAACAGTCCGTCACCGCCCGAATCGGTCCCGTGGTCCACCAGGTAGACGAACAGGTTGCTCGCGCCGCCCGCCCAGTTCGTAAACGACAGCTCGGCGTTCGCGTAGGTCGATTCCAGATCGATGTCGTCCCAGTCCCCGTCCCCGTTCACGTCCTGGTTCGTAACCGGACTCAGGTACTGCACGTTGGCCTCGGAATAGCCCCGGTACAGCAGCACGTTGTACGCCGTGTCCGCCAGATGGTCCGTGTTCGGCCAGAGCGGGTCGTCGGCGCTCTTGCGCCCGGCCAGCACCACCGCCTTGCCCGCCGCCGCGATATCGTCCAGGCTCAGCACGTTCGCCACCGCGCGCGTGAGCCGGTCGCCCGCGTCCCAGCACTCGACCACGTCGCTGCACGATGACGTCACGCCCGCCTGGTACACCACGCTGGTCCCGTCCAGAGGCGTGAGGATGCCGCCGCTCGCGTTATGGACAAACGCCCAGAACACCTCGCCCGTGCTGCCCGCCGCACAGAGCGTATGGCCCAGGCCGGCAAGCAGCGTCAGCCGCGCCGGCGCCACATCGAGTGCCGGGCTCAGCGGAACGGCCGCCTCGGCACACGTCGTGCCACGCCCCGCATTCGTCGTCCACAGTCCCGCGTCCGCCGCCGACACGCTGCCGTCCAGGTTCCAGTCCGCGCGGTGGTAGCCGGCAAGGCCGTTCTGCGTGCCGTGGATTGCCGAATCCACATCCAGCACCGTCCCGTCCCCGTCCGCGTCCGCGGCCAACAGCCCCCACACACCGGGCTCGAGTTCCGCCGCCGCGCCCGCGCCGCCGTAGTAGCGGTCCGACCCCGCCGCAAAGTCATAGGAGACAAAGTAGTTCGTGAACCCCAGCGGCGTGGCGGACATTGCCGTTACGTGGTTGCGGTGCTTGATCAGCAGGTAGTAGTTCCCGCCCGGCGCCTCAACCCGAAGCGTGGCCGCGCCTTCGGGCGAAAGGACCTGCCCGTCCCGACGCAGGAACGCGCTTTGCGAGACGACCGGCGGGCGGTTGGTACTCGTGGCCTTGAGCAACTGGACCAGGACCCAATCCGTCACGTCCGCCGGCACGTTCGTGACCGAGCGAATATCCGCGGCATACGGCGCGGTCAGCGGGATCGAGCCGCCGTCGCGCAGGGCCGTGCTCATCTGGTGGCCGACCGGATCGTACGCACCCTCGAGCAGCGCCTGCAGATCCAGCTCAAAACCGTGCTCGTAGGCGCCGAGGTCGACCGTCCCGTTCGCAATGCGCGGGTTGCCCAGCAGGTCCGTTCCCGCAAACATCCACTCGACATTCAACCCGCAATCCATGCACGGGGAGCCGGGGCTGAGATGAAAGTCGTCGTCCAATCCGTACTCGCCGCCCAGTTGATCGTTCGGGCCGTCCGGATCCAGAAACTGCGGGTCCGCACTCAGGCTCTGGCTGTCCCGGCCCGTGGCAGCCTGCCAATCGGTCAATCCCACGCACGGCGTCGCGCCCCAGTAGCCGACGACCGCGTCCGTGCTTGCGTACAAGTCGTTGTAGTCACTGAACAGCACATCGTCCCCGCTCGGTACCGTCTCCAGCTTCAAGGCCACCTTGCCCGCACCCGTCGCCCAGATCACGTTGTTGCGGTTCGTCACCGATTTCGG
>JAFGHX010000090.1 GCA_016929905.1 Kiritimatiellia bacterium | reverse complement strand
GACCCTACCGTAGGACGGGCTTTCCAGCCCGTCCCGCACAGTCGTGAGCCGATGGTTAACGGGGACGGGCTGGAAAGCCCGTCCCACAGGGAGTCGACAGAGATCGCGCCCCGCCTTCGCCCGCGTTCCTCGTGGCCGCCAGTGCCTGCCGTCCAGTCGGCGGAGAGACTTTGGTCCACCTCGGAGGCCGGACAGGCTGTAGTCTTTGTCCTGCCGCGCCGTAGCTTCTGAGCGAAGGCGGGTCGTGATCTTTGTTCCGCCACGGGCGGACGGGCTGTAAGCTTTGTCGACCCCGCCGCTGCGGCGGGGGGTTCGAGCAAGTTTCCGAGTAAGTTCTCGAGCAAATTCTCGAGCAAGTTTCCGATCAAGTTCCCTTCACTCGCCTATTTGCCCCTATCCCCCTTGACACACACAGTGTTATTTGCTATGTTATAATCAAACATTAATACAAACAAACGGTGGGGACTGCGAATGGGCTGGGTGGGTTGGGGCCTGAGTCGCGCGCAAGCTTTGTCGGGTGTTAGATCGAACGGGCCGGCGTCTTCTCTTCACGTTGGGTCCGTGTTCCTTGTAGAATTCCGGTATCCACGCGCATAGGGCCGTGCCGGGGCGGGGTGGATCCGGCATCGTACGGAAAGGGGTCAGCCATGAGAGCTTCTGGAACCGTCTGGGCGGCCGTTGCGTTGTGCGTGGCGTTCGGTCTGCCCCTCACCGCCGGGTCGAAGGTTGTGCTCTCTGCCGCGGAGCGGACCGAGCAGGCGCAGCGGCACATCGTTTCTCCGCGGTTCTGGGACCCGTACCACGGGCGAAAGGACCGTCTGTATCTCGACGGCGTCTGGAAGCTGAACCTTGAGAACAACGTGCTGACCGAGTCGTTCATGGCGGCGAACATGCAGACGGTCGGCTGGGGCAAGCACAAGGACCTGCATTCGGGCCAGACGCTCCAGAAAGACGTCGAGATCCGGTACTCCGCCTTTGCGGACGATTCCGGGCTGCGCAAGCGTTTTTACGATCCGGCCTGTGACGACGCGGCGTGGCCGGACATCCTTGTCCCGTCGAACTGGAGCGAGGCGATGCCGTGGGAAGAGAAGGGCGACAGCCGCCCGCACGCGGTCGCCTACCGCAGCCACGGGCAGACGCGCGGCTACTACGTGGGCGGGATCGGCTATTACAGGCGCCGGTTCACGTTGCCGGCGGCGAAGCGCGGCAAGCGCTGGTTCCTTCACTTCACGCGCGTGGACGTCATCGCGCGGGTCTGGGTGAACGGGCAGCTTCTGACCCCCGCCGACCACGTGAACCTGACGGCCGACCCGAACGGCATGGGCCAATGGCTGAATGCGTTCGAAGTCGAGGTCCCGGACCGGGCGCTCAACTTCGGCGAGCGGGAGAACGTGCTGACGGTCCGTGTCTTCGCCAAGGGTGTTCCGTTCCCGTACGGGCAGCCGAACAAGGGCGGGATCCAGGGCCCCGTCTGGCTGGAGTGTCGCGAGCCGGTGTTTGCCGGCCGGATCCTGACGGCGGCGGACTACCGCACGGACAGCCTGCGGGTTCGGTTCGATCTGGACGGGGCGCGCGAGTCGCGCGGCCGGCTCGTGGTGGAGCCGTGGGCCTCGGAAGACTACGTCTTTCCCGGGCCGGGCAAGCGGTTCGAGGTGCCGTACACGGTCGCCGCCGGGACGTTCGACCGCCGGATCCCGCTGCCGGGCATTGCGTACTGGTCGCCGGCGAGCCCGTGCCTGTACGCGTTGCGAATCGTGGATGAGGAGAACCGCACGCTCGGGATCACCCGCTTCGGGATGGCCACGCTGGAGGCCCGGAACGCCAAGTTCTATCTGAACGGCAACCACATCTTCCTGGCCGGCATGCAGATGGGCGGCAGCCTGTGCGGGCACCCGCTGAACGCGGACAATCGCGGCCGGGACCTTCTCCGCCTGCGGCGCGGGGTCGGGTTCAACTTCTACCGCGTGCACACGGGCCCCTATGCGCCGTGGGATTACGCGCTGTGCGACGAGGAGGGATTCGTCGTCGCCGACGAATGGGGCCGGGGCGGCGACACCTACATCGACGCCAAGGACCCGGAACGGGAAGCGGAGTACCAGATGCGGGTGAACTACGGCCGCTATTTCGCGCCGGACGGCGCCATGCACGCGCGCTATGTGACGTACCTCAAGAAATGGATGGACGAGTCGAACCCGCACCCGTGCGTGCTGCTCGTTTCCGGCGGGAACGAGGCGCCGGGCGCCTGCCCCTATTTCCAGAAGTGGGTCCGCGCGTGGTCCGCGTTGAAGACCGACTATGACATCCGCAACCGGCTCCTGACCCCGAACTCCGGAACGCACTGGACCCGGCACAACGAAGAGAAGCGCGAGCTGAGAGACGGCGAAGCGGCGACCCTGTGCCCGGCGGACTATGTCGACTTTCACGACTACTCGCCGGACGGCCGCACGACGATTCTGGACACGCGCCACCATCACCTGTACCGGGCGGAGGAGGTCTACAAGCTCTACGGCCGGCGCGACATCCCGCTGCTGAACAACGAGACGGTGCTCGGCGGCGGGTGGGGCGGGATCACGCCGCTGGCCGCGGAGTACGACTGGCGGGTGAAGGGGAACAAGCTGGCGGTTGTCCGCTACCTGAAGCAGAAGAAGGCGCCGCAGGGCGTGCATCACCGCACGTACCACGATCACAACCTCTGGGCCGTGGCGTTCGGGGTTCGCGCGCTCATCGACCTGGAAACCGCCTCCTGCGAGCGGAGCCTGTGGCTGAAGAAATACATTGAGCACGTGCGCTACAACGTGCCCGAGGTGCAGGGCTACGGGTTCCATACGGGCGACGGCTGGATGCAGGCGTACAAGGGCAACAAGCGCGTTTCCGCTTACGGGCATCCGGGCACCAACGACGTCGCCAACGCGCAGCAGCCGGTCCAGGTCATGGTGCGCGGCCTGCACGAGGTCTCGGTCTTCGCCGGCGAGGAGACGGACCAGGACTTGGTGCTGGTGAACAATACGGGCGATGCCTGGCCGGAGGCGGCGGTGGCCGTGAGCGTCGGGGGCGAGCGGCTCGCCGACGTGCGGCTCGGCGCGATAGCGCCCGAACAGATCAAGCCGTTCTCCGCGCGACTGACGATCCCGTCCCGCTGCGGAACCGGCCGGCACCGGCTGGTGCTGGCGTTGACGGCCGCCGGCCGACTGGTCGCGGAGAACGCGTACGACCTGCTCACCGTTGTGCGGCAGAACCCGCTCGGCGACGGGGCCCGCGCGTACGTGCTCGACGGGCCTTCGGGCGGCGCCGCGCAGGCGGCGCAGCGGCTGGGGTTCGCGGCTGTCCCGTTCGACGGCGGCCGTGCCGCGCGGCTGACGATCGTGGGGCCCGGCGCGTTTCCGGCGCCGGACTCCCCGGCCTTCGCGAAGCTGGACGCCTGGCTCCGTGCCGGCGGCCGGCTGCTGGCGCTCGAGCAGCCGCCGGGCACGCCGAACCCGTGGCTCGGCCAGAAGGTGAAGACGGACATCGCCCAGCATATGGGCTCGCCGCTCGTGCCCGACCAGCACGTCCTGCTCAGGGACCTGCATTTCCGCAACTACGGCTATTGGCGCAAGGGCGCGGTCTACAACAGCTTCTTCCCCTCTGTGACCGGGGACGTGCTCGTGCTCGGCAACGGGGGCAGCATGCGGCCGTGGGCCGGCCAGTACTGTTGGTTCGGCGCCGTGGCCGTCGGCCAGCGCGTGGGCAGCGGCCGCTACGTCTGGACACAGCAGAAGCTGGCCGACAACATCGCCGTCGACGCCGCCGCCTGGTGCGTGGCGCGGAACCTCGTGCTGCATCTCATGGATTCGGACGGCGGCGAATGGCGCACGGCCGACGCCTCGCCCGCGCAGGAGCGGTAGGAAGTGGAAACTGGAAACTGGAAACTAGAAACTTGAAACTGGAAACTGGAAACTAGAAACTTGAAACTTGAAACTGGAAACTGGAAACTGGAAACCGGAAACTGGTTCCGGGTGTGCCTGTACGGGAAGCGGCCCCATAGTCTCGACCTCCAATGTTCCGGCACCACCCTAACCAGTTTCCAGTCTCTGGCGCCGGAGGCGCCACTCACGGAACGGCGCGATGGGCTGCGTGAAGGCAAGCATGGGGGTTTCGAGCGATGATTACGAGAATGATTCGACTTGAACGTTGAATGTTGAATGTTGAGCGTTGAACGTTCAACGTTCAACTTTAAACTCTCAACATTCAACTCCAATTCGAGCTTTGTCTCTTCCGCCAGGCCCAACGCTCCGCATCACCAACCGAGCCCACTCGGCCACCGCACGCCAGACCACCGACAGATCGGGCCCAACGCCAACCTCCCTCGCCTTCGCCCAAGGCTACGGCGCGGCGCGGCCCGCCTTCGCCCTGCGCTGTGCCCGACGTAGCCTCCGGGCGTAGTCGGGTGGCTTCGTCGGGCTCCGCCCGGATCGGAGACTACGAGTGCGATTACGATCGGGGCCTCCCGCTCGACTGCCCCCACTCGTAATCATTCTCGTAATCATCTCTCGTAATCATCTCTCGTAATCATCTCTCGTAATCACTTCTCGCAATCCCACTCGTCATCTCACTCGTAATCTCAAACCAAACGCGGAGCGGGGGCAGCGAGTCCCGGCCGGCCCTTCGCCTTTCCGACTACGGCGCGACAGGTCGTCGGGCAGGCTTACTCGAGAACCCCCGCCGCAGCGGCGGGGTCGACAAAGATTACGACCCGCCTTCGCCCAGGGCTTCGGCGGGCAAGCGGCGCTTGCGACAAGGTGGGCCGAACCGTAGGATGGGCTTTCCAGCTCCGCGCCCTCGCGACGAAGTTCATGAACAGACCAGGCTAGCGCGCGCGGCCGGCATCCAGCACAGCCTGCGCGTGCTGCGCGAACAGCCCGCGGAAATCGCCGGCGTAGTTGCGCAGGATCCGTTCGCCGAGCCCGTCGCGGTCCCCGCAGCGGTACAGCGCGCGGGCGAGCACGATTTCGCGCAGCGGCGCGATGCGCTGTTTCGGGTTGGGGCCCAGCCCCGTCACGTGGTGGCCGGTCATGCCCGGTTTCTGGAGCAGCCGCGCCAGGATAGCCGCGCCGGCCGGCTCGGCGATTCGTTCGAGCGCCAGTGCCACGGCGCGGTGGTGAGAGAGTGCGCCCTTCGCGTCGAGCAGTTCGGCCTTCGCGCGGATCGCGTCCAGCCCGCTTCGCGCCTTCGTGCAGCCGAGCGCCAGGATCAGGCTGTCGAGCCAGGTCGGCAGGTGGCTGAATTCGGCCATGACGCCGAGCGGAACGGCTTTGTCCCACTTCCGGGCGGCCTGGACGGCTTCGACCAGCGTCGGGACCGCCTGTGCGTCGCCGAGCAATCCGAGGAACCGGGCATACGTGATCCTGGCGTCGCCGGCCGCCCTCTCATGGGCGCAGCGCAGATGCGGGAGCGCCTCGCCCGCATGCGCCAGGATCGTCGCCACCGTCTTGCCGGACAGGTCGCCCGCGCCGGCCGCTTCGACCGCGGCCGCGATCTCGGCGGCGGGCAGCGGGAAGGAGTCCGTGTGTTCGAGCACGGCTTTCGGGATGTTCCCGACCTTCACCAGATGCCGCTGCAGCCGCTTCACGTCGAGTTGCCGCGGCGCGACGCCCGCGCGTGCGGCCATCGCCGCCGCGACCCCGGCCGCGTAGCCCTGGTTCTGCAAGTCCGCCTGCATCCGGATCAGCGCCATCGCGTCGCGCTGCGCGCTCGCGCCCGTGCCGGTCACCAGGATCCCGTCCAGCCCTCTCGGCAGCAGGCAGCGGTAGGGCGTGTAGGGCGTGCCGCCCGGCGGCCGGCCGTCCTGCCCGCGCGCCACGAGCGCGAAGAACGGGTGGCTCGGGTACCCGTGCGAGTCGTAGTTGCTGCGCGACATCACCACCGTGTCGGGAAACGTGCGTTCGGCCATCTGGTCCAGGATCGTCAGGACGTAGTCGCCGACCACGCGGCGGCGTTCCCGGGATTGGATGATCGGCACCACGTCGAACGCGTCCTGCTTGCGCGTCTGGGACCCGGTCAGGAACCGCCACGTGTCGAGCATGTCCGATTCGTCGACCAGATCGTCGTCGGAGTTCACATAGGGCCGGCCGAGCGGCCGGATGGAGCGGCCTGTGCCCTGCAGCGCGATCTGCGCGGCGTCCGTGTACAGGGATTCCGCGCCCGCGGCAACGGCGATATCGGCGTTGCCCGTCGAGTCCACGACCGCCTTCGCCAGCACCACCCCGCGGCCGCCCGGCGTGGCCACGATCACGCCGCGCACGCCGCCGTCCTCGACGAACGCCCCGCAGCCGAGCGCGCCGAACCAGATTTCGCCGCCCGCCTTGCGCACCGCGCGCCGCCACCATTCCATCTTCGGCTCGCCGCCCGCGGCCGGCGTCTCTGCGCTGAACCCGACATTGCGCCCGAAGTGGTACCGGCCGATCAGGCCGAGCGTGCCCATCCCGCCGAGCCCCTCCAGATACTCGACGACCAGCGTCTTCGCGCCTTGCCGCGCCGCCCCGATCGCCGCCGCCGCGCCGCTTGTCCCGCCGCCGATCACCACGACGTCGACGCGCGCCAGGACCGGCAGGCGGCGGTCCGGTTGCGGCACCGAATCAAGTTGCTGGCCCGCACGTACCCCCTGCAGCCCTTCGCGCACCTGGCCTTTCGCTGCGGGGCGATCGGGTTTGGCGCCCGTTAGCCCCACCACCTTGGGTGCCGGCGGCCGCTTCGCCAGTGCGGCGGCGGCCTTACCGATACGCGTGCCCGCCGCCATGAGCGCACAGGGCCGCATCAACCGCTGAGCATCGGCGCGCGGCATGTCCGCCGCGCCGCTGAGAATGAAGACACGCTCCACGCCGGCCGGCTGGAATGCCGTCGCCGGCGCGTTCTCCAAACCTGTGCCGGGTTGCACCGTAGCGCGGCATCGGATGGGATCGGGCGGAATCCAGACCAGGTTCTCGGCGCCACGCAGCTGATCGCGTTGGTAGGTGAGGTCCCGCGCGCGCTGTTCCGCCTTCGCCAGTGAGGCATACTCGCCGCCGGCCAGTTTGAGGCGCAACGTGTATTCGATGACCGGGCGGTCGCTGTCGGTCGCACTCGCGCGCTCCTTGCCCCGTCTGCCGATCGCGACATCTCGCGGCATCCGCAGGTCGCGATGGGTCAGCGAGCCGCCGGTCCGCGGCGAGCCGCCGATGACCACGCGCTTGCACGTCTGTACGCCGCCCGCCCAGGGATACGCTTCCGCGCCCGCCATGCGCGCGATCCAGGCCCGGTCGGTCGCGTCGATCAGCACCTTGGCCGTCACCGCCTGGCGCCCGGCCCGGTTGACCATGGCGATCCCGCACGGGTGCCCCTCACTGTCACGAATCACATCCGTCGCATGGCAGCCGAACAGGAACGGCACGTTCGCCGCCAGCAGCTCTTCGGCCAGCACGCGTTTGACCTGCAGCGGCGCCGTCCACTTCGCGTCCCCGAATATCTTCTTGGCCAACCGCGTGGACGGCTGCTCCCCTTTCTCGAGCCACAACTGCAGCGTCGCGCACATATCCTCGCCCAAATACGGTTTGGGCGCCGCGAGAAACACGCGCGCGCCCGCGCGCGCGGCCTCCGCCGCCGCCGCCACCGCGCCGCTCGACCCGCCCACGACGACAACGTCCACCGCGTAGGCGAGCGGAATGGCTCTGTGCGATTCCGCCACGTAGCCCTCCTGCCGTTGCGCGCCCGCGCGCCCGCTCCACAGCAGGAGCGCAGCCGCCGCAAGACGCCATACTACAGAGGCCACCCGCCGCCCGAAAGCCATTTCCGCCCCTTCCTCACGCAGCAATTCTCATCTTGACGGCACGTTCGTGGTCGGGGTGTCGAAGATCCGCCCGTGGCGGAGAACCGGACCCTCCACACGGGACCCAAATGGGCCGCTTTGCACACTGGAGGGACGGCTTCCACGCCGTCCCCTCTCGCATGGCCGGTCATGATCCGAATTGCCGTTCCTCACGCGCGCGCGCTTGACGAATGTACGAAATATGGTACACACGGTTCGGACGGTATAGGGGCGGACTATGGCCAAACCGAAAATTTTCATCGCCTACAGTACGACCGATCCGCAGTTTCTTCCGGACCAGCGCGAGCGGCTCCGCGCCTTCGCCGAGCTGGTCGAGAACCCGCACGCCCGCGCGCTGAGCGACGAGGAGAAGCGGCACTACATCCGCGACGTCGACGGCGCCGCGCTGGGCCGGACCGGCAAGGGACTGACCCACGATCTGATCGACGCCGCGCGGAACCTGAAGGTGATCGGGCTGATCGGCTCGGGCGTGAAGGACCTGCAGCCCGAGTACGCGATGGACAAGGGCATCACCATCTTCAATACCGCGGCCGGGTTCGGCCGCGCCGTGGCGGAGTATGCCGTGGCGCTCATGTTCCTGGGCCTGCGCGATATCCACTACTTCGCTTCGCGCATGGAAACCGAGAAATGGCCGAAGGCGCGCCGGCCCCATTTTGACCTGAGCGGCAAGACGGTGGGCCTGATCGGGCTCGGCGCGGTCGGCCGGCATACGGCGCACATGCTGCGCGGTTTCGACGTGAAGCTGCTGGTCTGCGACCCGTACGTGCCGCAGGCGGTGCTCGACGAGCTGAACGCCGAGTCGGTCGACCTCGAGACGCTGCTGAAACAGAGCCAGATCGTCTCCGTCCACTGCGGCAGGACGGACGAAACCCGGCACATGCTCGGCGGCCCGCAGCTCGACATGCTGCAGGAACACGCCGTGCTCGTGAATACCGCGCGCGGCGCGGTGATCGACGAGCAGGCGCTCGCCGAGCGCCTCCCGCAGCGGCGGTTCATCGCCTGCCTGAACGTGTTCGACAAGGAGCCGCTGCCCGAGGACAGCCCGCTGCGCGGGCACTGGAACTGCATCCTCACCCCGCACGGCGGCGGGCAGACGGTGGACGCCTACCACCGCAACAGCGTGCTGCTCGTCGACGACTTCATCCGCTTCTTCAACGGCGCAACCCCGCACGGGCTCGTCCGGCGCAAACAACTGGCCCGGATGACGTAGGGGTGTGTAGCGCAGGCATTCCTGCCTGCGTGCCCTGTGCCTCGGCGTGACCTCAGCGGTTCGGAACTTCCTCAGTGAGGCGCAGGCAGGAATGCCCGCGCTACTTCCGCTGCCCGGTTGTGCTGGACAAAACGCCCGGCCCGGTGTACGACGGGGCAGCGCAAGACGTCGATTTCCCTTTCATCACGTTCGGCAAGGAGGACAAATCAGATGGGCAAGCGTACCGATGTGCATGTGACGGGGGCCGAGCTGTATGTCGTGCCGGTCGAAGGCCGGCTGCGGCTGAAGTTCGGCAAGGAGACTCCAAAGAAGGCGGGCGGCTCCTGCATCCGGGTCCGGCTCCGCGTGGCGGACGCCGCCGGCCGCGCGGCGGAAGGGTGGGGCGAGACCCCGCGCGCCGTGCTCTGGTCCTGGCCGAGCGAGACGGCGTCGGGCGACCGTGCCGACGCGATGGGCGAATTCTGCCGCGCGCTCACGAAGGCATGGGCCGGGTTCGACGCGGCGGGCCACCCGCTGGAGATCGGCCATGCGTTCCTCGAGACGCGCCTGCCGGCGCTGCTCGAGGCGTTCAACGCGACCCGCACGGGCAAGGAGCCCATGCCGCGGTTGGCGGCCCTGGTCTGCAACTCGGCTTTCGACCAGGCGCTGCACGACGCCTACGGCGTCCTGCTCGAGCGGCCGACCTACGAAACGTACAACGCCGAGTACATGAACCGGGACCTCGCCGCCTATCTCACCCCGGCGCCGGACGCGAATGTCGCCTTCGAGAACCAATACCCGGAGGACTTCTTCGTGCGCCCCAGGCCCGACAACGTGCCGGCCTGGCACCTGGTCGGCGGGCTCGATGCGCTGGACCCGTCGGAGCTGACCGGCACCGAGCCCGACGACGGGGTCCCTGTCCTGCTGCCGGACTGGATCAAGCGCGACGGCCTGAAATGCCTGAAGATCAAGCTGCGCGGGAACGACCCGGAATGGGACTACGACCGGATCGTGCGCGTGACCCGGATCGGGAAGCCGCTCGGCGTCACCTGGCTGACCGCCGACTTCAACTGCACCGTGTCGGAGCCCGGCTATGTGAACGCGATTCTGGACCGGCTCATGCGCGAAGAGCCGGCGGCGTACCAGATGATCCTCTACGTCGAGCAGCCGTTCCCCTATGACCTCGAGAAGAACCAGATCGACGTGCACAGCGTCTCGGCCCGCAAGCCGCTGTTCATGGACGAGAGCGCGCACGACTGGCGGATCGTCCAACTCGGCCGACAACTCGGCTGGACCGGCGTCGCGCTGAAGACCTGCAAGACACAGACCGGCGCGTTGCTCTCCCTGTGCTGGGCCAAGGCGCACGGCATGACGCTCATGGTCCAGGACCTCACCAACCCGATGCTCGCCCAGATCCCGCACGTGCTGCTCTGCGCCTATGCCGGTACGATCATGGGGGTCGAAACCAACTCCATGCAGTTCCACGCGCCCGGCGCGTCCGCACCGGAAAAAGCCGTCCACCCCGGGCTGTACGACCGGCGCGACGGCATGCTCGACTTGTCCACCGTCTCCGGCCCCGGGTTCGGCTACCGGATCGGGGAGATCGAGCGAGCACTGCCGCAGCCCATCGCCACGGGCTAGTGGCGGAGAGTGGGGACTGGAAACTGGAAACTGGAAACTGGAAACTTGAAACTGGAAACTGGAAACTTGAAACTGGAAACTGGAAACTTGAAACTGGAAACTGGAAACTTGAAACTGGAGACTGGGAACGGGTTAGGGTGGCGCCGGCACAGTCGAGGTTGGAACGATGGGCCAGCTGCGGGGATTGCCCCTCGCGAACGCCTTGAGCATGGGCAAAATAGCCGCCAGAAAATGTGAACCTGTTTCTGCGCGAACCCTTAGGGCTCAGTTGTCGAGAACTGCAACGAAAGACAAGAAATTTTCGCCCTTAAGAGGTCAGATGTCAGAAGTCAGAGGTCAGGCAGAACGCCATGCTTGCTGGAAAGCCGCTGACCTCTGATCTCCGACCTCTGACCTCTGGGTTGCGGGCGAAGCCCGCGTTGCGAACACACGGAACCGATTCCAGTTTCCAGTTTCCAGTTTCCAGTTTCCAACCTCCCCGCTTCCTACATCTTCGGCGGGTTCGCCTCCCGCACGACCGCGCCGTGCGCCTCGCTCAGGATCAGGATCGCGAACCGGGCGACCTGGTCCAGCTCATCGGTGTTGAGCGAGGTGTAGTCGAACCGGCCGCGCAGGTCGGTGTAGCCGTCCTTGTAGAACTCGACGCGGCCGTCCTTCATGCGCGCGTGCACTTTGACGTACACTTTCGCGAGCGGCCCCTGCGTGTTGGCGTCGGTGATGCGGATCTGCCCGTAGTTCTCCAGGATCCGGATGCCGAGCGAGTGCGGATAGTAGGCCTGCGCCTTGGTCACGCCGCCGCCGGTGATCTCGATCATCACGTTGCTGGCCCGGAACTCGGCCGGCAGCTCGAAGGTCAGCGTGTGCTGGTCCGCCGGCAGCTCGATCCGTTTCGAGGCGTTCGGGCGGATGATCGAGAACTGGCCGGAGACCTCCTGCACGAACGGGTTGCGCGAGAACAGCAGCTCGATGTCCATCAGGTAGTAGTTGACCGTGCAGGCGGCGAGGTTCTGGTACTGCACGCTGATGCGCCGGTCCTCCACGCTGAACTCGAGCCCGGCCGCCGTGTCGGCGAGCCGCGTCTGGATCTGGGTTCGGTCCTCCTGGTCGACGACCGCCGCCGTCTTGCCCTCGATTTCGTCGAGTTGCGCCAGGATATCGCCGAACAGGTTGCGCCAGCGGTCGACGCCGTAGTCGCGGTACCGTTCCGCCGTCGTGCGCGCCGCCTGCGGCTTCTCGGCGCAGAGCGCGAGATAGGCCTGCAGGTAGTCGTACTGAACGGCGGGCGCGATCGCGGCGCGGTCAACGAGGGCGAACCGGTCCAACGCGTCCGCAACCCGGTCCTGCAGCAGCAGATAGACGGTGACGGCCATGTTCTCCGTGTCGGACAGCGCCGGGCGGTAGGCCAGATACTCGAGCCACTGCGTGTACTGCGCGAAGAACGGCTCGTTCAGGATCTTGCGCGTGGCGCCGAGCTGATAGGTGCGCGCATTGACGAGCGGCCAGTACTCCTTGTGCTGGTAGACGTGCCGGCGTACGGGATCGAGCGTGAGCAGCGGCGTATCGATGAACAGGCCGCACTGCTCCGCGAACGGGGAGTGCTGCAGATAGGCGCGCGCGGCGGGCGTCGCGTCGTGGTAGATGCCGTAGGACCAGAGCGTGTCGTGATAGACGTGCCGCGCCTCGAGCAGGGCGAGCGCCCGGCTGAAGAACGCCTTGTCGCGCATGCGGAAGGCGATCAGCTCGAGGTCGAGCCGCTCGACGTTGTGCTCGCGCAGGTAGCGCAGCACATCGTCGTTCGACCCGTTCTGCGAGATGTAGGGCCAGGAATCCCGGTCGATCTTCGTGAGCGTGTCGACCACGTTGAAGGTGAACGGCGCGGTGAACCCGATCAGGGTCTCGTTCTCCGCCACGTGAACGGGGTAGTGCGTGTAGGTGCCCGCCGCCGGGAAGTAGAACCGGTACTCGAGCGTGCGGGTGGAGTAGGGCTCGAGCCGGCAATGGAAGCTGCGCGTGTAGAAGCCGCGCAGGACCGGGAGCGCGCCGCTCGGGATCTGGAGCAGCACGTCCACCTTGCGCCGGGCCGAGGTGGGGTTCGTCAGCACGACCTGCGCGCCGTAGGTGCGGCCGGACCGGAACTCGTCCTTCACGAACTTGTCGAACCGCTCGTTGTTCTCGTGGCGGTACCGGTCGTCGTGCGCGAAGAAGTTCTGGCTTACCAGGATCGGGAGCTGCTCCGCCGCCGGCCGCGCCTCGCGGATCTCCTTGTGGAAGACGACGACCGCGGAGCCGGGCGTGAGCGCGAGCCGCGCGTCGGTCCGCGCGGTCTTGTGGTCCGCCGCCTTGAACGGGAGATCGAGCACGCCCAGCGCGAACAGCATCTCCGTGAAGTTGCCGGCCGCCTCCGCGAGGCGGGTCGAGACGAACGGCGCGCCGCCGGCGTGCGCGGCGTAGTCCTGCCAGAACCCGTTCACGCTCACGCGCGCGCCCAGGTGTTCCTCGATCGGGAGATGGTAATAGTTGTTCTCGACCCATTCTTCGGTCTTGTCCAGCTTGCGGTACAGCCGGCGGACTTCCTTGCGCCGGCGCACGTCGCGCCGGGCTTCGGCCGCGACCGACGGCCGCGTCGCTTCCCGCAGCAGGGCCTTCTCTTCGGCCTCGGCCGGCGCGGCGGCCGGCCGGATTTCGTCCATGTCAGCCTCCATCCTGACGGCGCCGAGCGCGGCGAACGCGTGCGCCGCCCCGCCGCCCAGCCCGGTCGGGGCCGCCCATCCTTCCGGCGCGGGCGCGGCATCGCCGAAGGCCATGTCGAACTTGGCCGCCGTTTCCAGCGCGCCGCGTTTCAGCGCCGTGTCGAACAGGTGGTTGAACCGCTCGAGATCGGGCGGGATCAGGTCGTAGAGGTCCTTGACGTGCCGCGCGGTCGGCGCGGCCTCCGCGCGCAGCCGCTGCGCCAGCAGGATGCGCTCCACGATGTTGAGCCGCCCGTACGCCCAGGGCTCGAGCCAGGGGGCAAGGTCGTCCTCGATCAGCCAGTGGTCCAGGAACGTCTTGTCCTTCTTGTTCCGGATGTGCGGCTTCACGACGGCCGCGAAGAAGGCCGGGTCCTTCCTGCAGAGGAAGAAGTTGAGTTCGTGGCAGGCATAGCGCGAGTACAGCTCGCGCTTCTGCTCCGGGTTCAGGTCCGGCCAGTTGAGCACGAACGCGAATTCGGCCAAGGTCGCATCGCCGCTCAGCGTGGTGAACAGCGCGTGCACGGCCGCGAGCGTGTCGTACACTTCCATCTCGGCCGTGCTCGTGTCTTCGATCGCGAACTCCGTGCCGGCCGCGACGGCGGTGATGTTCTTCTGCTCGCTGAAGTGCCGGGCGACGTCCAGCGGCCGGGCCAGCCGCAGGTCCTTGAACCGTTCCGGCGCGGCGGGCAGCGCGACTTGGCGATAGACCGTGTTCTGCGCGTCGACCGCCAGCACATGAACGTGCTGCCTGGCCCCGAGCGCGGCGAGTTCGACGCTGACCACGCCGTCCTTGTCCGGCCGCAGATTGGCGAGGATGAGCGTGGTCTGCGGCAGGAAATCGAAGCCGGCGAAATCGCCGCCGGCGCCGGCCGCCCCCTGCCCGGCGGCCCGGCCCGGCGCGGGGCTCCTGGGTTTGGCCGCGAGCCCCTGTGCCATCGGCGCGGGCTCCTCGGCCCAGGCTTCGCCCGCCTGGGCTTTGTCTTTGCCCGCCTCCGTCTTGCGCAGGCTCCAGGGTGCGAGCAGGAGCGAGGGGCGCTTGAGCAGGTTGCCCGGGAATTTCTGCGCGTACTTGCGCTCCAGCACGTACCGGTACTCATCGCCGATGTTGCGGCCCGAGAGATACTGCGACAGGCGCGGGTTCAACGCGATCAGGCCCGGCGCCGGCACGGCCGGCGCCCCGATGCACGCGAAACTGTCGTGCGCCGGCACGTAGCGGGTGGCCAGCACGTGCACGCGGGCGGTATCCGCCGCGTTGCGCAGCGCAATGCGCAGGTTGCCCTGCCGGCTCTTGTCCGCGCCAATCTGCGCGATCTGGAGCGGGCGTTCGTTCACGGTCTCCAGGCAGCGGTCGCGTGAGACCAGGACGGCGCCGTCGCGTTCGCCGCGGGTCAGCCGCACCCGGATGCGCGTGTCGCTGCGTTTCAGCCACAGGTCGTAATCGCCGGCCGGCAGATCCTCGACCGAGAGGAACCCGTCCCGCACCTGCACGCTGTCGCGGCAGTCGCGCGCGAACGTGTCGCCGCGCAGTTCGAGCAGCGAGACGACCTCCTCCTTGCCCAGCGACTCGGGCGCCATGACCGGGACGGTGAGCGCCTCGCCGACCCGCCCGTGCACGGTGCCGGAGTAGGAATGCCGGTCCGGTTCCGGCGCCCAGCTCAGCGCCGGCCCGTCGGGTCCCGTGGCGGTCAGCGCGACGATGTCGCCCAGTTCGCCCAGCTCGATCCGGCCGTGTTCGTCCGTCTGCACCGTCGCGTGCACCGTCTTCTTGAAATCGCGGTGTTTCAGCTCGAGCTGGACCGGGCGGTCCGGCTTCGGCTCGCCCGTCTTGCCGAGCAGTTCCAGCGAGTAGCCGGCCTCGGCGTGCCGCAGGTGCAGGCAGTCCACCTGCTCGGTGCGCTCGATGCCGTTCACGCCCATCGAGACCGAGGTCGCAAGCGGGACCTTCTTGTCGGTCGTCAGGCTCTGGACCTTCCCGCTGAGCGTGAAGACGAGCGTGGCCAGTTTCGGCGGGACGGTGAACTCGCAGACGGCTTCGCGATCGTTGTGCAGTTCGAACGCGCGCATGTCCTTCGTGGTGCCGGTGCCCTCGTAGTCGGTGGCCTGGACCGAGAAGGCGGCTTCCTCCAGCAGACCGATGTCGACGGGAATCCCGTTCAGCGTCAGCTCGGGCCGGACCAGCACCTTGCAGACCTGCCCGGCGAGCAGGGCTTCGCGGTCCGCGTGGATCCCGGCGGCGAGCGCGTAGTGTTCCGGGGCATGCGCGAACTCGTGCAGCGCGGCGAAGTCGCCCTGCCGGACGATGACCGGCTGCCGGCCCGGGCGGGTGCTGTAGGGCACGACGATCTCGCCGGCCGCGTCGGGCGTGTACGCGTGCCCGGCGACCTGGAGCTGGGCGTCCTTCACGCGCCGGCCGGCCTCGTCGTAGACCCGGAACACGTGCCCGGCGGCGCCCGTGCGTTCGGTGAACGTGAGCCGGCCCTTGCGGATGAGCGCGCGGCTGCTGCGCCCGTTGCCGATGAATTCGACGACCCACACGCCCGGCCGGTCGATCCGCGGGAACGCGAACCGCTCCACGTGCCGGCGCAGCGGGACCTGCGTGTACGCGACCAGCCGCTCGTCGTTCGCCACGAGCCCGTCCAGGTCGATGCCCGTCGAGATCTCCGCCTTCTTCTCGCGGTAGTAGTTCAGCGCGTTGATCTCGTAGGTCTTTACGATCAGTTTCTCGACGTTCTTGACCGCTACCTCCAGCTCGACCGGGTCCCCGACCGCGAACCGGTCCGGGTTCGCCGGCAGGAACTCGATGTCGACCCGCTCCTTCAGGGCCTTGTACCGGGCGGGCGGCAGCAGCGAGTACCACTGTTCCATGTCGCCGATCCCGTTGACGATCTTCGTCTCGGCGAACAGTTCCTGGAGATAGCTCTGCCGGATGTAGGGCAGGAACGCGTCGTAGTCGGGCGCCTGCACGAGGAAGTGTTCGAGATAGTCGCGCACGAGCTGTTCGTCGTCGCCGATCGCCGGCAGCAGCGTGTACGCGCCGAACTCGGCGCGCAGGTCCGCGCGGTTGTTGCGGTGCTCAGGCCGCCGGACATAGTCGGTGTTGATGTACGGCACGTTGCGCGGGAGCTGGATGTACGCCATGAAGCGGGCCCGGTCGTACGCGCCGCGGCTGCGGTCGAGCGCCAGACGCTGGTACAGCACGTGCGCCTTGAGCGAGTTGTGGGCCGGTGCCAGCCGCTGCACGAATTGCCACTGCCGGTCGAGAAACGCCTGCTTCTCCGCCGGGTCGTGCGGCCACTGCACGTCGGGGGACGGGTGCAGCTTCGTCAGGTAGGCCTGAACGAAGTTTTCGTTGTTGAGCAGCCCGGGCATGAGCGCCAGGCATTCGTCCAGTTGCGCCAGAAGCAGCTCGCGATGGAGCCTGTGCGAGCCGAACCCGCCGCTGTGCGCGTGGTTCAGGTCGTCCACGACCAGCCGGGCCAGGCCCGGATAGTCCGGCCGCTCGAGCCGGCGCAGCAGGTCGCGCCGCCGGTCCGGGTCGAGCGGTTGCGCCACGAGGAAGTCCAGCGCGGAATCCTCGAACCCGTTCAGGTTGCTGTATTCCGCGAACGCGCGCCGCGTGAGGGTCGCCCGGCTGATCAGGGCCGGATCGAGCCGGGTCGGATGCGCCGGCTTGCGGTCCAGCTCGCGCTTCTGGTGCGCAAACTGCAGGTTCAGCCGGTTGCGGATGTGGGCCAGCGACTTCTGCGGGTCGCGCGCATACTCCAGCAGCGCCTGCCGGTTCTGCAGCTCCTTCACCCGCTCCGTGTACCGGTGCCGCTTGATCCATTGCGCCAGCAGTTCGTGCACCTTCGCGTAGTCGCCCGTGTGCTGGTAGTGGAGACAGTGGTAATAGTAGTACTCTTCCGTGCCCGGGATCAGCTGCTTGAGCGGTACCGAGCGGTCCGGTGCCAGGCTGAACGCCTCGACGAATCCAATCTCGCCGGCTTCGGTGCAGGTCGCGCAGGTCAGAAGGGTCAGGGCCAGAGCCGTCGTCAATACTCGTTTCATGATTCCTCCGTTCGTGATCAGGGCGCAGCCGTACCATTATATAGACGCAGAATGATTCGAAAAGTTCCGAATTTCGGGAGTCCAGGCACGACACCCCGTTTCACGCCGTGCTGCCGAGTAGGCCCGGCTTCGCCGACTGCGTGCCGCCATCAGAACTTCGGTATTCCCCGTCTGCGGCCGGTATGCTATACCTCGAGGGTATCCCGGGAACCCGGCTCGCGAGACGCTCGCCCTCCAGGGGCCCGCAAGCTGGCCTGTGCGCCGGGTTCTCGGCAAAGCTTACAGCCTGCCTGCCCGCACCCGGGCAGATATGCCAGGAGGAAGACGCGATGCCCACCACGCACTGGAACGTGCGGATCGCCGAGCATGAGCCGGATCTGCGCGCGGCGGCGGATCCGGGCCGGATCGATTCGGCGCGGATCGACCGCCTGCTGAAGGCCGCGGAATCGGCGGCGCCCGAGCCGCCCGTGCTGCCCGCCGTGTGGCCCACGCTCGCGCAGGACCCGGCGGCGGATTACGCGACATTCTGGAAGAACAACGTGCGCTGGTCGGCGAACGAACTGGTTCGGCTGATGGGAGGCGACAAGCGACCGCCGCGGTTGGGCGCGGACCAGTGGAAATCCTTTCCGGGCGAGGCGTGGTTCGCGGCGGCGCAGTGGAAAGAGCTGCGCAAGTCGCTGCAACTGCTCGCTGCGCCGCCCGCATTCACCGCCGCGGCCGAGCGGGAGGAGCTGTTCCGCGATTCGATGTGCGAGGATTCGGGCGCCTGGGACGTCCCGCGCGGGCTGCCCGTCGAGCGCGGGCCGGAACTCGGCACGACATGGTGCGGCAAGACCGACAAACTGGTCTGGAACCCCGCGCCGACGAGCGGGACGTGGCTCTGGCTCAAGCAGCAGCTTGCGGGCAGTTTCGTGTTTCGCCAGCGGTACCTCGCCACGCAGACCGGTGAGCAGCGCGGGCTGCTGATCCTCGCGCTCTGCGCCGCGCCGCTCGACTCGGCCACCGCATGGGAGCACGCCAGCGGGCCGACCATGGCGCACTATTACGACTACTTCGACAGCTACCATTTCAGCCTCACGCGCGGCGGGTCCGGCTACACGAACCTGCGCCGCTGCGGACCCGGCCTGGTCATGTTGACGAGCGGCTCCGACCCCGCGCAGGAAGCGGGGCGCTGGTACGAAACGGCCGTCGTGAAACACGAGGGGATCCTGGACCTGTACGTCGACGGCCGGCTCGCCTGCTCCTACCTGGATCTCGGCGCCCTGGCACCGCGGCTTGATGCCGGGCGTATCGGGTTCCGGCACGTGCAGACTTTCGTCGCCCAGCACCGCGATGTGCGGATCGCGGCGCTGTAGCGCAGGCATTCCTGCCTGCGTTTCCAGTAGCGGCGTCTCCGGAAGAGTCTTGCCGCTCGGGACATTGGATGGCTTTCGGATCAACATGCACGCATCTTCGTGTATCCGGTGGAGGGCCGGCTTCCACGCCGGCCGCTTCGGCGAGTGAACTTGCGTGTGCGCGGCGCGGGTGCAGACACTGTCTCAAAACCCGACTGGCACGTTGCCGCACGCCTTACGGCGTTAACTACAAACGGCATATCTGGTGGTCTCTGCCGTTCGTAGTTGAGCCCGTCAGGACTGTTCCCCGGTATGGAGACAGCCTCTGGAACCGCGCCCTCCATTTCGCCCGTGGGCAGGGCTCGCCTTAATGTATTTGGGCCAGGCAGCACCAGGCTCGTGCGCCTGACACTGCGGATATGCTATTATGCCCATATGAAGCGTGAGACCATCATCCCGATCCCCAGACAGCTCACCCGCGCGAACCTGTTTCAGCAGTTGCTGGAGACGATTCAGAGCATTACGGGGCTGCGCACCGTCATCTACGACAACGAGAAGTTCACCGCGCGCGCCGGCCGGCGCGCGATCGACAATGCGTTCGCCGGGCACCGCTGTGCGTTCTGTACGCTCGTGCGCCATTCGCCCGGGATGGAAGCGGCCTGCCAGCGCTCGGACGTGCAGGAGGCCGTGCGGCAGGCCGGCGCGCGGCGCGAGCCGTTCCTGCACATCTGCCATGCCGGCCTGATGGAAGTCGTGATGCCCGTCATCTTCCGCGAGGCGCACGTGGCGACCGTGTTCTGCGGGCAGGCGCTCGTCGAGGGCAGCCCGGCGGCGGATCCGCGCTGGATGGCGAAGCGCTGGCGCGAATTGCGGCTGCCCGAAGCCCGGATCAAACCGGCCTACGAGGCGATGCCGCGCGTGAATCGGGACCAGCTCGTCGAGGTCGGTCGTGTCCTGTTTCTTGCGCTCGGTCAGCTCGTTCAGGCCGAGAGCCGCGCGGCGCTGGACCGCGCGCTGTCCACGGAGCGCAGCCCTGTCGTGCGCAAGGCGCTCGCCTATATCGAAGAACATTTCCGCGAATCCACCATGGGGGTCGAAAAGGTGGCCGCCCATGCCGGCGTCTCTTCGGCGCATCTCAGCCGCGTGTTCCACAAAGCGGTCGGCAGCACGTTCGTTGACTTTCTCTCCGAACGGCGCATCGACGAAGCCAAGGAATTGCTCCGAAACACTCAGCTCCAGATGTCCGAGATCACCGCCGAGATCGGATACGCTCACCAAAGCTACTTCGGCCGGAAGTTCAGGCAACTCACCGGCCTGACCCCCAGCCGGTACCGGTTGGTGAATAGAGTAGCGGTGCGGAAGCGCTGAATGCCGAGAGTTCGAGGACCAGCTCGGGTTCGGCGCCGGCAACTACGTCTGCGGCTGCGGCCCCGAATGCACGCCTGGGCTGAGAGTCCTGCCCAGGAATGTGCTGCGGGAACGAGCCTGTCGAAAAACCCGGCGCGGGTGGAACCCGCCTTCGCTCGGAAGCTTCCGCCGTCGCCCTTTCCGCTTTCGCCCTTCAGGCTGCGGCGTGACAGGTCGGGCTATGGCGAGACAGGTCGGCGAGGCAGGCCGCGCCCTCCAACGGCCCCACATGTTGCGTTTTTGGAGGGCCGGGTTCTCCGCCACGGGCGGATCTTCGACACCCCGGCCGATTCACCCAGGGGTTATTCGACAGGCTCAACGCAGCGCATGAGGCGCGCGGCCGTGGCACTGTGGGACCCGCCTCCGCCGGGAGGCTGCGGCGCGGCAGGCCGCGGGACTGTGGGACCCGCCTCCGCCGGGAGGCTACGGCGCGGCAGGCCGTGGGACCGTGGGACAGGCTGCCGGGCAGGACCATTCCCCTCTGAGTCAGCCCATCCCTTGCAGAAATTCGTATGATATTTGCAGGTCGTGGTATTCCTCGTATTCTCACCTGGCACCCACAATACATTGTGGGGTGTTGGCTGAAACCCGGTGCCCTCTGAAGCGCGCGGCCTGCCTCGCCGTAGCTTCGCAGCGAAGGCGGGCTCCGTCCGCGCCGGGTTCCCTGATCGACCATTGACGATTGACGATTGACCATCGACCATCGACCATGGACCATGGCCCATTGACGATTGACGATTGACCATCGACCATGGACCATTGACCATCGACCCTTGTCCACGGGGCGAAAGGAGGGGGAATGGGGAAAGTCAAAAACGTACTGGTCCTGATGTGCGATCATCATCGGTTCGACGCGCTCGGCTGCCTGGGCAATCCGCTGGCGCATACGCCGAACCTGGACAAGCTGGCCTCTCAGAGCATACGGTTCGACAACTGTTACAGTCAGTCCCCTGTCTGCGCGCCCGCGCGGCATTCGCTGGCCACGGGCCGGTACGCGCACGCGCAGGGCGTGATCACGAATGGGCACAAGCCGCACCCGGGCATGGTGACGATCGCGCACGCGCTCCAGCCGCTCGGCTATCGCCGCATGAACATGGGGCACATGCACTGGACGGATCTCGAGATGGACAACGGCTACGAGCCGTGGCTCACGCACAGGATCTGGCACGATGCGATGCCGGAGCCGGTCCAGCGGCGGTATGAGTGGGAGGCGCAGTCGATCACCCGGCGCACGACCGGCGGCCCGAGCCCGCGCACGCGCGAGCAGTACTCCGGCTACTACGTTGCCAAGCACGCGATCGAACAGATGGCGGACGCTGTCGGCAAGGGCGAGCCGTTCCTGTGCTGGGCGGCGTTCAGCGAGCCGCATCCGCCGTTCTACCCGCCGAAAGACACCTATCAGATGTTCGATTTGTCCGCGATCCGGCTGCCGGCCCAGGCGCCGGCCGAAGCCGCGCCGCCGCACGAGCTGATTCTGCGCAAGCGAAAGGAATGGGCGCATCTGACGGAACTCGAACTGCGCCAGATGATCGCCGGCTACTATGGGCTGGTCCATCTCGTGGATCAGTACATCGGCTCCGTGCTGGAGGCGTTGGATCGGCTCGGCGTGCGCGACGAGACGCTGGTCATCTGGACCGTGGACCACGGCGACCTGATGTGGGAGCACGAGCTGTTCCTGAAGTTCTGCATGTACGAAGGAGCGGTCCACGTGCCGCTGCTGATGAGCGTGCCGGGCCTGCAGCCGGGGGCACGGGACGAGCTGGTCGAGCATATCGATCTGTTCCCGAGCATTTGCGAGCTGGTGGGGGCCGAGTGCCCCGACACCGTGCAGGGCCGGTCGCTGGTGCCGCTGCTCGGCACCGGGCCTGCGCCGGACGATTGGCGCGATGCGGTGTTCAGCCAGATCGGCACGCTCCAGATGATCCGCACACGCGACTGGAAATTGAACGTCTACAACGGCGCGCCCGGCGAGCTGTACGACATGCGGAACGACCCGGACGAGTTTGACAACCGCATCGCGGCGCCGGACTGCGCGGATCAGGTGAAGGTGCTGCTGGGCCGGCTGCGGGAGTGGGAGAAGGCGAATGCCGCCGCGGCGACGGCCGCCGCGCCGCACGGTTGATTGTACAACGCGTGATGTTGCGAGGCGGAACTGCCCGCTAAAGGGCGCGAAAGGGACCAGCCTTCGCTCAGAAGCTACGGCTTGGCAGGCGCGAAAAGGCCTCACGACTATGCTAGACCAGCCCAGAACTGTTTCGGGAATCGAAAGGATTGCCTGAATGGAATACAGTCCTATTCAGCGTGCAACCCGGCGGACGCAGCAACTTTGAGTTGTTTGCGCCGTCGATGGTCTGGTTCTGACAAAGGATGGCGCGGCGCAAACAGTTCAAAGTTGCTGCAGTATCACCGACATCGCGGTCTGGCTTTCGCGCGCTTTTCGCGACCTTTCGCGGGCAGAAGAGGGCGCGAGATTGCCCAATTCGAGAATCGAGGAGATGGACATGCCCAAGCAGGAAGCTTTCTACGGCCTGAACGCACTGGCCGAACGGCGCGGGTGCAGGCGGGCGGCGGATGCCCGGCGCCACGACGCCTTTCTTTCCGAACGCACAATCTTCCGGGATCCGGCTACCGGCTGCCTCGTCTGGCGCATGACCTGCGATCCCGCCGTGAATCAGGGCTTTTACCAGGACAATCCGTCATGGAACGCGGACGGCTCGCTGCTCGCCTTCGCCACCTCGCGCGCCGGCGGGAGCAGGCGTTGGGTCATGGACGCCGACGGCGCGCGGGTCCGCCCGCTGCCGGGACCGGACGGCCACGCCCGGGACATCGGCTTCTGGAGCACGCGCTATCCCGGCCGCTGCTATCACGCCGTCTCCCGAAACGGGCGCGTGGAACTCGTGGCGAAGAACCCCTGGACCGGCAAACAGAAGATCATCCTCCGCGCGTTCGTGCCGGAGGGCACGCTCGCGCTCGACTTCGCGCCGCCGGATACGCCGGTCGGCGTCCGGGTCGCGCAGAGTTCCGCGAATGCGTTGCGGGTACGCTGGCGCCCGGCTCGCGCGACGGACACCCTCCACTACAACGTCTACCGCGGGCGCCGCGCCGTCTTCGCCTGCGACCAGGCTTCGCGCGTCGCGTCGCCCCCGGAAAACGAATGCGTCGACTGGGGCCTGGCCCCCGGCCATGACTACTGGTACCGGATAACGGCCGTTGACCGGGCCTGGAACGAGTCGGCGCCGAGCGAGGCGGTGCGCGGATTCGTGGCGCCGTTCAAACCCGTCGAGGTGCGGCTGCGTCCCGGCGATGCGGCCGAACGGCACAACCTGCTTGTCGTCGACAGCCCGGCCGCCCGCGGCGCGGTCCTCTACTGGCACGTGCCGGGCAGTTGGGGCGAACCGAAAGAGCCCGGCCTGGCGGTGTGGGAGTTCGAACTGCCGCGCGCCGGCGAATTCGCCGTCTGGGGGCGCGCCACCCACGCCAAGGATCAGCCGGCGGCCTTTGACCTGACGCTCGATCAGGACATCCGGTTCTCCGCCTCATCAATCAGCATCACGGGAATCCCGTCGCGGACGGGGTATTTGAGCGCGCAGTCCGGGTTCGTGCAAACGAGATAGCCGTCGAGCGTCGGCGGACGGTCGGAATCGTTCGCTTCGGCGCCCGGTTTCGGTTCGGGCACCGCCTCGCGTGCCGCGGGTTCGGGGCGGACACTCGTCTTGCATTTGGGACAGACCAGGATCTTCAGCAACTCATCGGCGATCATGGGCGGGTCCTCCTCGTCGATGCCGAAAGATTAACCGAAAGGCGCGCGGAGTAGAAGCGCAAAGTCCGGAGGGGCGGAAAAGGGTGGAAGGGTGGACGGGTGGGGGGATGGAAGAATGGAAGGGTGGAAGAGTGGAAGGGTGGAAGAGTTCTCGAGCAAGCCGGGCCCGCCGAAGCTATCTGAACGAAGGCGGGTTCTCGAGCAAGTTGAGGGAGTTGGCGAGGGAGTTATTCTGGGGACGGCCACGGGTTACAGGCCGGGGAAGCGGAGCAATTCGAGCACGCTCATCGGGCTGGAATTGGCGTGGACGAGCATGCCGCTGCTGATCTTGGCGAGGACGTCGTGCTTGGCGAACTCGGTCATTTCGCGCGCCATATCGACGTCGCGGATGCGGCTTTCGGCCATGCGCGAGTTGTCCTCGTAGTTGGTGACGGCCTCCAGCGCGCGTTCGAGCCGGTTCTGGATGCCGCCGACGACGGCGCGTTTCTTGCTGACGAAGTTGACGGCGGCGCTGGTATACATCAGCGCGCGCCAGCATGTCTCGTCGTTGCTGAGGCTGGTATTGAACAACTGGTTCCATTTCAGCGGCTCGAGCGAGCCGAACCGGAGCGTATCGCCGTTGTGGTAGTCGCTGACGCCCGGCGTGATGGTGAGCGAGAAGCCGGCGCCGGGGATGAGGTAGTCGACGAGGCCGGACCCGTTATCGGGCACATAGCCCACAATCTGGTAGGGGTAATCGAGGCCGGTAGCCGGGTCGTGCGGCGCCTTCTCGACGATCCAGCGCAGGTTCGGCCGGTCGTAGGTGAGCCGGTACTGCGCCTCGTCGAGCAGGTTCCGGTCGGTGACGGTGGCGGAGGCGGTGTGTTCGATCGGGTCGTAGGACCAGGAGTAGGGGCCGGTCGGCCGCGCGGTGACGGTGATGCGGTCGCCGGTGGCATAGTTGCCGGGCTGCGGGTTGAACCGCGCCATATCGTCCCATCCGTTTTCGGTCGGCAGGTCGATGGTGCCGCCGGTATTGCAGGAGCCGAGGCCGGGAATCGTCCAGGTATCGGTACTGAGGTCGTAGACGGCGGTCCAGATGCCGGCGACGGCGTCCTGACCGCCCGGCTCGCCGGTGGTGGGTGTGGCGCTGCCCGTGGCGGCGGTCGGATTATGGTTCATGACGGCGGGTCCGACGACGGGACCCGGCGTGGCCCAGGCGAACGTGTCGCCGTCGCCGTAGAGCCCGCTGACGGGCGCATCGATAACGAACCGGAACCCGTTCGTGCCTTCGAGCCAGGTGGCGATGCCGGCATCGGGCGCGGCGGCCAGGGAGCTGTAGGCGATCCAGGTGCCGGTCCCCTGGTCGCGGCGAAAGATCCAGCGCTGGTCACCGCCGTGGTAGACCGCCTCCCAATTCTGGACGGCGATGCGGTACCCGCCGCCGCCGGCCGGAGCGTAGGCGGTTGCGGTACCCGTCACGCCGATGTCCTCGGTGAAGGCGGGTGTGCCGATGATGCCCGGCCCGGAGTTGACCCACTGGTACATGCTGCCGTTCTTGTAGACGCCGGAGGTCGGTGCGTTGACGGTGAACCGGAACCCGTTTGCCCCTTCGAGCATGACGGACCCGCCGCCGCCGGGCGCCGCATTGAGGTAGGTGTAGTGGGCGTAGGTGCCGGTCCCGCTGTCGTTCTGAATGTCCCAACGCTGGAGCACGTCGTCGTAGATCGCGCGCCAGCGCTGCGCGGTGACGGTGGATCCGTCGCCGCCGCCGGCCGGCGCCTGGGTGGTCGCGGTCCCGATGATCCGATAGACGTCGGTGTAGGTCGGCTGGCCCACGACGCGCGTGTTGGTCCACTGGAAAATATCGCCGTCCGCGTACTGGCCGGTGGTCGGCGCGTCGACGGTGAACAGGAACCCGTTCGCGCCCTCCAGCACGATCGAGGCGCCGGCGTCGGGTGCGGCGTCGAGGTAGGTGTAGTTCACCCAGGTGCCCGTCCCGCCGTCGCGCTGGATGGCCCAGCGCTGGTTGGTCCCGTCGTAGATCGCGCGCCAGCTCTGCGCGGTGACGTCCGATCCGTTGCTGCCCGGTGCGGGCGCCTGGACGGACGCGGACCCGATCACGCCGGCGGAGTCGGTGTAGACGGGGGTTCCAACGCTCCCGGCCGCGTTCGTCCATTCGAACCGGTCGCCGGTCTCGTACAGGCCCGTGGTCGGCGGATCGACGGTGAAGATGAACCCGTTCGGGCCCGCGAGCTGGACGGAGCCGCCGGCGCCGGGTGCGGCGTTGATGGTGTCGACATGCACGAAGGTGCCGCCGCCGATATCGCGCTGGATATCCCATTGCTGGAGCACGTCGTCGTACTCGGCGCGCCAGTTGGCGGCGAGGATGCCGGTCCCGTTCCCGGCGACCGCGAGCGCGGCGGTCCCGACGGTGGTATCGTCGTAGTTCATGCTGGTGCTGAACGCGCCGACATTGGTCCACGCCAGGATATCGCCGCTCTCGTAGACGCCCTGCGATGGCGCGTTGACGGTGAAGGTGAACCCGTTCGCCCCTTCGACCTGGACGGACCCGCCCCCGTTCGGCGGCGCGCCGTTGAGCCAGGTCTCGTGCACCCACGTCCCGCCGCCCGCATCGCGCTGCACGTCCCAGCGCAGGTTGCCCGCGTCGTAGACCGCGCGCCAATTCGTGGCGCTGATGCCGGATCCGTCGCCCGCCGCCCCGACACTGCCGGTGCCGACGGCGGTCGTGTTGTAGTTGTGCGTCCGATTGAACGCGCCCGGATTGTGCCACTCGAAAATATCGCCGCTCGCGTAATCGCCGCCGGTCGGCGCGTTGACGGTGAAGGTGAACCCGTTCGCACCTTCCAGCACGATCGAGCCGCCGCCGTCGGGCGGTGCGTTCATGTACGTCACGTGCACGAAGTTACCCGTCGTGCGCCGTTGCAGATCCCATTGCTGCGCCGTCGCGTCGTAGACCGCGCGCCAGTCGGCATTTGTCACGCCCGTGCCCGCGCCCGCCAGCGCGAGGCCCGCCGTCCCGACGGTGCCGGGCGGCGACATATCGTTGTAGTTCATGGTGATTGACCACGGGCCCGCGTTGCTGAAGGTGAACATGTCGCCGTCGCCGTAGGAGCCGGAGGACGGCGACCGGATCGTGAGCGTGAACCCGTTCGCGCCTTCCAGATTGACGGACCGGTCCGCGCCGAACGGCGGCGCCAGCAGGAACGCCTCGTGCGTCCAGACCCCGGCCACGTCTTTCTGGATGTCCCATTGCTCGAGCGTCGCGTCGTAGATCGCGCGCCAATTGCTGACGCTGATCCCGCTGCCGTTCCCACGCGCGGCCACCGTGTAGCGCGCGCCGAGCGGGCCGTCGATGAACGTCACCGAATCGATCGAGCCCGCCACGCCCGGCGTGTAGCCGGTCGTCACCACCCGGAACCGGTCGCCGATCGTGTAGGAGCCGCTCGTCGGCGTCGCCGGCGCCTGGAACCGCCACCCGTCCGGCCCGTCAAGCTGGATGTTCTGGCCGGGCAGCACCGACACGCCCTGATCCACGCCGTCTTTGTAGACCTGGAACCGGCCGGTCGACCGGTAGACGAATTCCCACGTGCCGCCCGTGATGTCGGAGCCGGGAATCGATTGCTGCACGCCCTGGATGGCCGCGGCCGGCGACCCGTTCGTGAAGCAGACGGGCTGCTCCAGCGTCGCCATGTTGAAGCGCAGCGCGTTCTCGAACCCGTTCAGCATGCTGTCCAGCGGCGGGTAGATCCGCGGCTCCGAGTCCATGATCTCTTCGTGAAAGCTCTGCAGGTCGATGCTCGGGATCCGGATCTCCTGGTTCGAGTCCGGACCCGCCTGCACGTCGATCACGTGCCCCTGCAGCAGATACAGTCCGTTGTACTTGCCCGCCGCCTCGAACGTCGTCGTGACGCGCTGGATCTCGGCCAGCATCTGCAGATACTCTTTGTTCAGGTTGTCGCGGTCCACCTGCGATTTCGTCGCGTCAATCGACATGACCGACAGCTCGCTCATCCGCCCGAGCATGTCGTGAATCTTCTGCAGCCAGCCGTCCGCCGTCTGCAGGTAGGCGACCGCGTTCTGCATGTTGCGCACCGCGTTCTCCGAGTTGCGGATCTGGGCGCGCAGCCGCTCGCTGATCGCCAGCCCCGCCGGATCGTCCGAGCCGTTCACGATGCGCAGACCGCTGGCCAGCTTCTGCATCGATTGACGCAGATTCGTAATGTGACGGTCGTAGTGCCGCCACACCGAGAACGCCGGCGCATTGTTGTAGATCTGCATCGTTAGCGGAATGGTTGATGGTTGTGGGTCAAGGGTTCAGGGGCAAGGGCCGAAGGCCGAAGGGCACGGATTCGGCCTTCGGCGTTCGCCGCCCTTCGACGGGACCCCGTTGTCGCTGCCTCCTGCTTGTTCGCATCGGTATCTCGATCCTCGCTGAATGCCCGTTCCCGGACCGTCCCCAAAGAGGCGTGGCCCGGCTAGAATTTCCCCTTCCCCGGCAAAATGTTCCCTTTTTTGGCCGGTTTCAGCTGTTCTCCCCACCCTTAGCAGGCCGACTGCCATGCCACTCCCGAACAGGTCACAATCCCCCCCTCGCACGCCGGCGGCTGCGCCGGATATGGCGGGATGGAGACTTCGTCATTATCTTGCTGAAGGCGGAAAGGCGAAGGCGGAAGAGCGACGGCGGAAGCTATCTGAGCGAAGTCGAAGGGCCGGCCGGGACTCGCTGCCCCCCGCTCCGCGCTTGATTTGAGATTACGAGTGCGATTACGATCGGGGCCTCCCACTCGACTGCCTGCCACTCGCAATCATTCTCGTAATCATTCTCGTAATCATCCCTCGCAATCTCCCTTGCAATCCCACTCGTGATCGCACTCGTAATCTTCGATCCGGACTGTGCCAGACGAAGCCAGGAGGCACGACGGCGGAAGCGCTGCGCGAAGGCGGGTTCTCGCGCAAGTCTCAGGTGTCGAGTCGGAATGAGACCGTCGATCCGGCATCCGCGCCGCGCGGTGCGCCCCAAACCGCTTGACAGGCAGAAGCGGACCTCCGACACTTGCGACACGTGTGGGCGAGGGGAGTGTGCGCCATGTGGGGAACGGCCGAATTCCAGGTGGCCACGGCCGGTATGAAGACGGATGCGGAGCAGGTCGGCTCGGCGGTCGGCGGCGTCTTCTGGGTGCTGGTCTGGCTGCTGGCTCTGCTGAAATGCGTGCAGATCGCGCGGCGCCCGGCGACGAGCGCGAAGGCGGTCTACGGCCTGGCGTTCGTGTTCTGCGGGCTGGCCGGCTGTTGCGTGGCGCAGGCGGTCCGAGTGCTGGCCGGGCCGGGCCGGTGGTTTGCGCTGGTCGGCCTGCTGCCGTGCCTCGCGTTCTTTCTGCTCGGCATGTTCCTGGCCGTTCTGGGCCTGATGCAGATCGACCGTGCGCGCGGGCAGTACAAGCAGGGGCGTGCGCAGGCGATCTGGGCGCTGGTGCTCGGCGGGCTGAGCCTCTCGCTGATAGGGTACGGCGTGCTGCAGGGGGCCGGCCTGCTCAAGAACCGGCCGTACCGGCTGGCACAGGATTCGGCGCCGCCCGGCCGGAAGCTGACTTTTGCGGATTACAACTTCACGTTCCGGATGCCGGCCCGCCCCTGGGCGCGGCTGGACGCGAAGCAGTTGAACAAGGCGAGCTGCCTGGCGCTGACGCGCACGAACCCGAAGCGGTGGTTCATGATCATCGCGGAGGACACGGGCCTGAAGCTGACGACCGCGCAACTGGCGGAAATGGTACGGGCAAACCTGCGCACCGGGACGGGGGAGGCGACGTTTTCGGACGTGCGCGACGAGGAGCTGGCCGGTATACCCGGCACGCATATGCGGGCCGAGACGACGATCGGCCGGCAGCGCGTCCGCTATGTGTACTGGGTCAGCAGCCACAACGGGTTCTGCTTCCAGTTGGTGATGTGGAGCGCGAACGCGGACCCCGTCGCGCTCGGCAAGGATGCGCGCGCGGTGTTCGACGGGTTCCGGCTCATCGATCCCGCGCGTACGGCGCTGGCGGGGCGCGCGTTGACGGACGATTCCGTCTCCGCGCGCTACGGCTACACGCTCGGGTGCAAGGGCGGCGGCTGGCACCGGTGGACGGACATGGCCAACGATGCGCCGGACGCCGATGCCGGCGCCCTCAGCGCGCGCGGCGAGATGCTGATGGTGGTCCCCGTCTTCCTGGGCGGGCAGGACCCGCACATGGACGCGCTGGCCTACGCGCTGCTGCAGCGGATGGGGATCGAGTTCCCGAACGAGTCGATCACGGAATTCGCGCGCGCAGCGGACGAGCAGGGCGAATCGTACACCTTCTCTTACGCGCGGGAGGTGAATGCCGTCCCCTTCGCCTACCGGATCCGGACCGTGAAACGCGGCGGGTACGGCTATCTGGTCGCCGCCTGGCGCAACGCCGCGGCGCCGCCCGCTGCGCGCCCGCTGGACGAGGCCCTGGCGACGGTGACCCTGCACGACGCGGCCGGGCCGCCGCCGGCGCCCGCGGACGTGAACGAGCGGGAGCGGCGCGTGCACGCCCAGGTGCTGAACGACGCCGGGATCTTCTACTACGAGTCGAAACGGATCGCGAACGCGATCCCGTACTTCGCCGCCGCGCTCGCCTTCGAGCCGGCCAACAAGGTGTTCCTTTCGAACGTCGTGCGGGGCTACGACGAGCTGACCCGTTACGCGGAGGCGCTTGCGTTCCTCGACGAGCACATCGCGCGGTTCCGCGAGGACCCCGCACTCCGGGCGTGCCGCGCGGATCTGCTGCAGAAGCTGGGCCGGCCCGCGGAAGCGATCGCGGCCTACGCGCAGCTGTTCGCGGGTTCCTACACCGACGACGACCATTTCGCGACCTACGCCGAATTGCTCGCGGACCAGGACCGGCCGGAGGACGCGCTGGCCGCTGTGGCGGCCTACCTGCAGCGGCGCGACACGCCGGCGGTCCGCCGCGCGCAGGCCTCGATCTACGCGGGCATGCAGCAGTATGACAAGGCGGCCCAACTGCTCGAGGCGTGCCAGGCCAGGCTCCCGTTCCATGCCGGGCTGCAGTACGACCTGGCGGACCACTACTTCAACGCGGACCTGTTCGACAAGGCCAAGCGGGTCTGCGAGGGGTTGATCGAGCGGGGCCACGACTCGGCGTACGCCCATTACCTGAAGGGGCGTAGCGAGTACGAGTTGAAATGGTACCCGCGGGCGAAGGCCTCGTTCGAGGCGGCGCTCGCGCGCGACCCGAAAGACGCGGAGATCAAGGACTACCTCGATCACGTCTCCGGCATGCTGGGCGAGGGCGTGAATTCCGCGCTGAAAGAGCCGATCGAGCCCGTGCCGCTGCCGGCCGAGCTGGCGGCCGTGCCCGAGCCGCCTGCCGGCGCCGCGGACTACAGCGCCGTCTACCTGCGTCGCATGGCGGCGATCCGCTACGAGAAAGAGGCCGTCTGCCGCCGTACGGATTACCGCCTGGTCCAGGTGCTGCAGCCGAGCGGGGTCGCCAAGTTCAGCACGTTCCAGTTCAATTTCGATCCGCTGCGCGAAGCGATCTACGTCAACAGCCTGGCCGTGACGGGGGCCGACGGGCAACCTGTCGCCGAAGGCAAGGTGGCGGACTACTACATCGTCGACGAGGCGGCCGACCTCGTCACGCACCGCAAGACCCTGAACATTCCCGTGCCGGCCGTCGAAGCGGGACGCCGGATCGAACTGGTCGTCACCCGCCGCGAGTTGAGCCCGCCGGACCGTTTCCCGTTCGTCGCGCAGACGTTGGCCTCGCAGGTGCCCGTCGCGTGCGGCGCGGTCTTCGTCTGCGGGGAGACGGGCGCCGTGAAGGCGGCCTGTTCCGCCGGCGTGGAGGCCGCCGACCTGACCGACGGACGGGTCTGGTCCGTCCGGAACCCCGTCGTCTATCGCTGGGAGCCGCTGCTGCCGTGGGTGCAGGAGCTGCTGCCGACGGTCTATCTGGGCGACCGGACCCAGAGCTGGGCGAACGAGGTGGCGCGTTACCACGAGGACGTCGGCGAGCGGCTGGCGCCCGACCAGGCGGCCGAGACGCTCGCCGCCGGACTGACCGCCGGGCTGACCAACCGTACCGACAAGGTCCGGGCGCTCGTGCGCCACGTGCAGAAGGAGATCACGTACAAAGGCATTGAGTTCGGGCGGCGCGCGTGGCTGCCGCGCGCGCCGGCGACCGTGCTGAACGACCGGTTCGGCGACTGCAAGGACCACGCCCTGCTCCTGCACCAGCTCCTGCGCGCCGTGGGCGAGCCGTCGCACCTGGCGCTCGTCAACGCCGGCGAGCCCGTGCGCGAGGACATGCCCTCGCTTGACCAGTTCAACCACATGATCCTGTTCCTGCCCGCTTTCCGCGGCGGGCTATGCGTGGACTGTACCGACAAGGAGTCCGACCTGTTCCTGCCGGTCCCCTACGGCATGAGCAAGGAGCCCGTTCTGGTCCTGGACCCGGCGATGCCGCGCATGCGGCGGCTGCCCGCGTTCAGGCCGGAACATTGCACGGTGACGTGTGAACGCGAGTTCACCGTTGCGGACGGCGCCGACCTGGACGTGCGCGAAACGGTGACGCTCGGCGGGTACTACGCGTCGCACCTGCGCGCCGAGCTGAAGGACGAAGAGCCCGCCAACCGGCAGAGCACCGTGCAGTGGAAGTTGAGCGCCGAAAGCGGCCCTGTGGAAGTGCGCGCGCTTGAGGTCGAGAACCTGGACGAGCCGGACCGGCCGTTGGTTCTGCGGCTCGCCTACCGGCTCGCGGGCCGGTTCCATGTCGAAGACGGGCGCTGTTCCGGGCGGCTGCCGGCGCTGTGGGAACGCTACTACCTCGTGCCCGGCTATGTCGACAAGCGGCTGTTCCCGTTTGTCGTCGCCTATCCGCTCCGATTCACCTCGCGCGTGCGGCTCACGCTGCCCGCCGGCTGGCAGGCGCCGCGGGAGGCCGGGCCCGACGCCGCGGGCGAGACCGCGCATCTGCGCTGGCGGATTGCCCGCCCGGCCCCCGCGTCCGGCGAGGTCGGCGTCTCGGCCCTCATCGAGCTGAAAGCCGGCCGGTTCCCCGCCGAGCAGTACGCCGGGTACCACAAGCAGCTTACCGATACCATCGGTGCGCTCGAAGGCAATGTGGTGTTGGCGGGGGAAAAGTAGAAGCGGCCCGCCGCGGCTCGAAACAGCCCGCAGCGCGACGGCGGCCCGCCGCGGCCTGCGGGGAGCCGGCCGTCGCCGGCGATTCGGAGCTGCCCTGCGCTTTGCGTTGGATCCGGGATTACGAGTGCGATGACGACCGGAGCCGGCGGATGCCCCCGCGCAGGAAGGCGAGGAGCCGCGGGAGGGGGCCGGCCAGGGCGATGGTTCGCGCCCCGCGCCGGCAGGCGACGGCGCGGCCAAGGACCTGTGCCGCGGCTACCTGCTCCGCGGGGCGGGGCCCGGCATCCTTGCGCGTGGTGAACGTGACGACGCCGCCGCGCACCGCGCGGCGCGTGACCCGGTGCGCGGCGAGCCGGCCGGCCCCCGTCCGATACAACAGCACGTCGCCGCGGCGGACGGCGGCCGGGCTGACGGGCGCGACGGTGATGAGGTCGCCGTCGCGGATCGCGGGCGCCATGCTGGCGCCGCGCGCCCGGAACCGGACGGCGTTGCCTTCGGCGAGCAGGTCCTTGCACAACGCGCCGAATTCCTCGAAGTCGAGTACGCGTGTCTCGCGCGTGCCCGGCCTGTTCGCGTCGGGCGTGGCACGCGGCTGTGCGGCCGCGCCGGCGCCGGCCAGCTTCCCGAGCAGCCGGAACGGGCGGGTGAGGTAGTAGAGCGGGAACAGGCGGGCCGGCAGCGGCCGTGTCTTCCAGTCGCTGTAGCTGGGCGTGAAGGCGAGCAGCAGAACGTAGCGCAGCCGGTCGCGCAGCCGTTCGCGTGCGCGGAGGTGGAAACGGACCGTCGCCGTCCAGCGCGCGGGGGGCGGGCTGCCGGCGCCGAGCGCGTCGCACACGCGGCGGCACAGCGCGGCGGCGGCCCGGTCGCGCTCGAGCGGCGCGGCGAACGCCCCGGGCAGCGGCGCATCGAACAGGCGACTGGCGACGGCCAGGCCGAGCAGGAGCATGCGCCGCGCGCCGAGCGCGGCGGCGCGGCGCAGCACGGTCTCGGCGTCGAGTTCGGACGCGGCGGCGAGCAGCGCGCAGACATCGGCGCTCCAGATCAGCCGGCGCCAGAGGTGTTTCGTGCCGTGTACGCACAGGATCGGCAGCAGATTCTCCGCGGAAAGCGCGCGCACGGGCCGGCCGTCGACCTCGAGTTCGACCCGCTCGGCTTTCAAGGCCGCCACGTCCAGTGTCACGCCGAAATGGCGCGCCGCGAGCCCGGAGTCAATTTCCACCGAGTACCGGCCGTCCGGCCCGAACAGCGCGCACTCCCAGCCCGCGCGCCAGTGGGCCTGCTCCTCCGCTTCGGTCAGGTCCAGCCGCGGCCGGTAGCCCGCCGCGCTCAGCGCGTCCTTCGCCCGGCGCATGTCGCGGGCCTCGACCAGGAAATCGAGATCCGTGAACCGGCGCCGCGACACGTCGCCGTAGAGCCGGGCGGCGAGCACCGGGCCTTTGAACGGGATCGCCTGTACCCCGTGCGCGTCGAGCAGCGCGAGGATCTCGAACAGCCGGCGCGTCAGGAAGACGGCGCGCGCCGCGTTGGCCAGCGCGTGTCGCTCCACTCGCGCGGCAACGGAACCCGCCAACGCGCCGGGATGCGCGGCGGACCAGCGGTGCAGCAGCGGCCCGACCTGGTGCGCGGCGGCGAGTTCGAAAACGGCCGGCCAGTCGGGAGAATCCGGCGCCGGTGCCTCCCATCCGGGCTGTACCCCGGCGCCGAGCGTCTCGCGCAGGCAGCAGATCAGGGTTTCGGCCGCGGTCGTCATGTCCGGCAATCAGGGGTGCGCGCGTGAAAGTCCGTGTTCGTCCCCGCCGCGGGCGGGCACCCGTGTTTCGCACCGAGCAGTGTTGACGGGCGGCGGCAGCCTGTCAATGAGAATTCGTGCTTGTTTCTGCGGGAGCCGACGATAGGATAGGATTTGTCGGGTGGTTCGGGAATCGGCAAAGCTTACGACTAGGGTCGGCAGGAAGGAGGCGGTCATGAGGAAACTGAGCGTGGCGGTCGCAGTCGTGACGGGCGTCTTGTTGGCGGGCGGCGCGTATGCCGACAGGTTCGGAGTCACGGGCAAGGTGGGAACGCTGGGCTGGGGCGGGGACGTGACCTTGGGCCTCAGACCCAAGTTGAACCTGCGCGGCGGGTTCAACATCCTGAACTACGATATCCCGACCGATGAGGGGGACGGCGAGAACGCCGATGAAATATCCGCGGAACTCAAGTGGCAGAGCTTTGCCGTGCTGCTCGACTGGCACCCGAGCGAGACCGGTTTCCGCGTGACCGGCGGGCTCATCTTCAACAACAACCGCATCGACATGACCGCCGATCCGAACGACCGGGTCGACATCAACGACGTCGAGTACCTGATCACCGAGGCGAGCGGCGACATCACCTTCAATGCCGTCGCCCCGTACTTGGGAATGGGCTACGGCGACGCGGCCGGCTCGAAAGGCTGGCGGTTCGCCTTCGACGTCGGCGTCATGCTCCAGGGTTCGCCCGATGTGTCGGTGCAGGCGGTAGCCGCCGACCCGTCGATGCAGGCCGCGCTCGACGCGGACGTCGAAGAGGAAGTCAGCGAACTGGAAGACGACTACGCCTGGTTCATGCTCTATCCGGTCATCACCTTCGGCGTCTCGTACACCTTCTGAGTCTCGGCGTCGGCTGCGCCCTTTTCCTGCCCGCGAAATTCCGCGAAAAGGGCGCCAAAGGGCTGTCGGGCTTGCGAGCGGGATTGGCGGTGTGTGACGAGGTGTCGGAGCGCAGCGGAGATCCGCCGGTGGCGGATTGCGGGAATCGAAAGGCTTGCGCCGCGCAGCGTGGCACAAGCTTCGATTCCCGCAACGCGCGCCTTTCAGAGCGTGAAGGAAAGGCGTTCGCAGCAACTTTGAGTTGTTTGCGCCGGGAAGAATTCGGCGGGGAACGAGCCCGGCCACGGGCGCAAACAGTTCAAAGTTGCTGCTGGGTCGCACACCGGCGCACGAGTTGCGTAAGACCTTTTCGCGCTTCTTTCGCGTGCTTTCGCGGGCAAGACGCGTTCGTGCAGCCGTCAACGCCGCCACGGACGGATCTCCGCTCTCGCTCCGCCGCGCGTCTTCGCGGGCAATCGTTCCGGTAGCGGATTCACGCAGGCTGCGCCTGCAGGCGGACTACTCCGCCGGCGCCGGCACGGTGACCCGGACGACCGCGTCCTCCTCGGCATCGGCCCATGACCCGAACGCGGCGTCTTCGTAGGTGGCATGGAAGCGGACGACCACGTCGTAGGTGCCGGGCGCCGCATCCTCGAGCACGTGGATCCTGAGCTGCGCACGGCAGTGCCGGTAGTCGACGATCCCGGCGCTGGCGATGAGGACATCCAGGTTCGCCAGATCCGCCTCCTCGATTTCCGCATAGCACGAATAGAGCTTGTCGTTTCCCCCGCAGATCCACACTTGCACGTCGACATAGGCGGATTGCCCGCGCACCATGCTGATCTCGACCTCATCCTCTTCGTCCTCGCAGCCGAGCGGGAGCAGGCAGAGCAGCGCGGCCAGCGTGGCGGCGACGGTGCGCAAGGCAGACGTCTTCATCGGGCGACCTCCTGCGGTAAGGGTGCCTCACGGAGGGGGCGGTGTCAAGGGCGCGGGCCGGCCCCTGATCCGTAAATACGCGTGAATCCGCGGCGTCTGGACCAACCGGTGCGTCATCTACTTGGGAGCCTTACGACGGTTGATGCGCGCGCGACCAATCCAGCACAGACTCGGCCGCGGCGTGCACCGGCGTGAAGGCGAAGGCGAACGCGGGCGTGCGGGCGAGGAGCTGATCGGCGAAATCGAGGACGGCGGGGAGCGTCTCGCGATCGTGCCAGGGCACGGACGCGGCGGGCAGCAGCCGCTCGAGAGCCTGGTCCCGCCGGAGTTCGCGGATCGTGTTGGAGCGGCCGTGTTCGAGAAAGAAGAGCGCGGCGAGCGGCGCGCCCGCGTTGCGGGCGATGCCGGCGTCGCCCGGCCAGGGAGTGCCGTGGGCGGCAATCGAAACAGCGGGCGGGCCGGGCGTCCGCGCGACGATTCGGTCGTCGCTCAGCAGCCGGAATTCCGGCCGGCCGGCGAGGCACCTGGCCAGCGTGCTCTTGCCGGCGCCGGACTTGCCGGGGAAGACCAGGGCGCGCCCGTTGAGCACGGCGCCGGCGGCGTGAAGGATGAGCCCGCCGTGCCGGGCGAGCACGTACAGGGTGAGCAGTTGATCGAGCGGGTAGCGGACCGGGTTCGCAAGCGTCCGCCCGCCGTCCGCATCGCTCACCAGTCGCTCGGAACAGGTCACCGTCACGCCGGACAGGTCGCGCGGCAGGCGGGCGACCCAGAGCGGATCGGGCATGCCCGACACCGTCCGCACGATGTAGCGCGCCGCGTCGTCGGTGAACAGGCGCCACGTGCGCCCGCTCTCGAAAATCCTGCGCCAGCCCGCCGGCGGCGTGAAGGGGCCGACGTCCAGACGGACCGGCAGCGCCACCGTGTCGGGGCCGGGCCGCCCGGCCGAGAGAAAGGCGTCGTAGGCGTGCTGCGGATCCTCGTGGCGGAGCGGCAACGCCGCGCTGATCTGGAAGGTCAAGTCCGCGATGGTCAGGCAGAGCGATTGACGGTTCATGCGTGAGTCCGCCCCAAAAAGCGGCTCGCGAGGACGCTCGCCCTCCAGTCAACCCTATATCGGGAGGGCGAGCGTCCTCGCGAGCCGGGTGCCTGGAGTGAACTCATGGTCCATGGTTGCAGGTCCAAGCTCGAAAGTCAAAGGGCAAAGGGGAGGGGGCTCGGGCGGCCACCGCAAGGTTCGAAAGCTGCCCGGCGGTTCGCCCGGCTACGACCCGCCCAGCTCGCACCCGTTCGCCGGGCAGGGCACGGCGCCGAACGCGATCCCGCCGGTCGGCAGTTTGCAGTCGCCGCCGAGCACCTCTTCGGCGGCCAGCTCGATCTTGCGAAGCTGCGGCTTCTCGTAGGGCCGTCTGCGCCGGGCATCCTGTTCTGCGTTTTCGCTCATTGTCACCCGTGAGTATATCGCATCATGTCGCGTGGGTAAAGCCAAACCCAGCGCAGGATATCGGCACGAAGACGCGCCGAATTCTCCACGCCTACTCGGCTTGCGCCGTCGGCGCCGGCTATGGCGGACAACACGGGTATCCGGCATCCGGCCCCGGGCATCCGGCGCGAATTCTAGCCGCGCTTCAACTGCCGCAGCCGCCGTTCGCCGAGCGCGCAGAGGTAGTGGGAATGCGCGGTTTCGACGCCGTTTTCGAGCCTGAAGAAGCCGGGGCAGAACCCGCAGACCGCGCGTTTGTCGCAGGTATTGCACGGAAAGGCCGGGCCGGGCGAGCGGGCGGCGACGAGCGGGCCGACTCGCGCCCATGCGTCGCGGAACCGGCCTTCCCGGAGCGGGACTTTCAGATGCGGCGTCATGACGCAGGGCTGGATGTTGCCGGAGGAATCGACATGGAACGAGGTGATCCCGGCGGCGCACTGGTAGAGTCTGTCCGGCAGCGGCCGACCGTGCGCCCGTTCGAAGTAGGTGCGCCAGCCCTTCAGCCGTTCGGGATCGGCCAGCTCGCAGGCGACGGCGCGTTCGGCGGGTACGCGCAGCGCGAGCGGCGCGCGGTCGCCGTTGAAGCGCGGGAAAATGGCGGGGTCGACGCGGAACTTGACCCCGCACGCCCGCGCCAGTTCTTCCATGGCCTCGAACTCGTGGTCGTTGAGCGTCATCAGCACGGTCTTGAGTTTGACCGGGACGCGCCGGGCGAGCAGGCGGTCGAGCCCGGCTCGCGCCCGCGCGAAGGAGCCGGGCACGCCGGTGACGGCGTCGTGCGTCGCCGCCGTTGCTCCGTAGAGGCTGATTTCGACCGCGCGCGGCGGCAGATCGGCGAACAGGCACGCGGCCTCTTCATCGATGAGCGTCCCGTTCGCGAATACCGTGACCATGAGCCCGGCGCGCTTCGCGTGCGTATAGATGCGGGCGAAATCGCGGCGCAACAGCGGCTCGCCGCCCGTGAACAGCAGGAACAGACAGCCGGCGTCGACGAGCTCGTCGAACAGCGCAAGCAGCCGTTCCGTCGGCAGCTCGCTGCCCGATTCGCCGGCCGGCGCATCGGCCGCGTAGCAGTGCCGGCAGCGCAGATTGCAGCGCAGCGTCAGGTCCACGGTGCCCGACAGCGGCACGCGCTGCTCGCGGCACCGGCGGTTCAGCGCCAGGAAATACGCGCTGTCGCTCGGGCATGCGGTGTTCATGGTCAGTCGTTCCGGAAGCCGCCGGTCGGCAGCCGGACTGTCCCCCAACTTGCTCGAGAACCCGCCTTCGCTCAGAGCTTCCGCCGCCGGCGTCTCATTGGGGCACGCGGCTCGCGAGGACGCTCGCCCTCCACTCCGCTCGCCCCTGCCTCCCGGCGCAAGACTGGAGGGCGAGCGTCCTCGCGAGCCGCGAACGTCCACACATCCGCGAGTCGCACGCGGACTCAACCCGGGCCTAACGGTTCCGCTCGGGCGTGTCCGGGGCTCCCGGAGTCCCGGCTGCCAGGCGGACCAGGTTCTCGCCGAGCAGCGCCTGGACGAACTCCCGCGTGTCCCGTTCGGCCTGCTCGCGGCTGACCTCGAACGTCGCGGTCACCTCATCGACAATGTGCGCGAGCGTGTGCGTCCCGTCGATTCGAGCCCAGATGAACTCGGCGACGGGGTTCAGCGCGTAGATCGTTTGCAGGTCCGCCAGCTTGCCGCGGATCGGGATCAGGAGCGACTCGCCCGCGATGTGCCGCGTGACGATATCCGGGTCTTTGCCGTACGTGTCGGGCATGGCTGGAGTGTCGAGGCTGCGGACGGCGGAGTCAAGCGGAGAGTGGGCCGGCCCCATCCTTGCCCCTTTTGCGTCCTTTGCGCCCTTTCGCGGCTATGCTGTCCGCTGTTCGCTTCGACAAGGTGTGCGTTCTGGTGGGGTGCTCGGCGGCTGGCCGCCGCGCCTCTGCAGCGCAATCGGCTCGGGCCGGCCCGAATTCGCGAGTGGGAACTCGCGAATTCGGGATGGTTGGCGGTCCATGGTTCATGCCACGGGCGAGTCTCCGGCATTCACTTCGCTCACGGCTCCAGCCGGGTGACGCGGAGCCGGATGAAGACGGGGCGGGTGTCGTCGTCCTGCCGGACGCGGACGGTCACCTCTTCGGTAAGCGAATCGAGGTCGTGCCGGCCGAGCTCGCGCACATGCTCGCCGGCCGGCTGCCACAGGGCGGCAGCGAGTTCATCGCAGAGCTCGATCGAATAGGCGACCGCTCCGGCGGCCTTTCGGCGGCGGAAGGTGACGGTGACGCCGTTCCGCGGCGGCCCCTCTTCCTGAAGCAGGCGTACTCGGCCGGTGAGTGCGCGGACCGGCTGCCCGTCGCGCGGGTCGAGGTTGAGCGCGTATTCCAGGAGGTTGGGCAGCCCGTCGCCGTCCGGGTCGGCGAGGTCGCCGCTGATGGCGGGATCGAGGAGCTCGGCTTCGGAGAAGTGGCGCTGCTGCCACTGGCGGACGGATTCGGCTTCGCGCAGCAGCGTGGCCGGATCGCCGAGCAGCGCGTAGGTGTCGATCAGCGCGGGCTGGCCCCCGGCGGCGGCATAGCGCCGGAAGGTTTCGAGGATGGCGGCGCCCAGCCGCGGCTGGCGCTCGGAGAAGATCTGTTCGAACAGGAGCCGGTCGAGCGTTCGGTTGCCGGCGTGCCAGGCGAGGCCGACCGGCGCCCAGACGGCGACGGCGCCGCCGTCCGGTTTGGCCGTGAGCGCCTCGCCGAGCGAGTCGAACCCCGGAATGGCGAACCGGCCGACGGTGCAGCTCATGGCGAGGAGGACCGGCGGGTTGCCGCCGTTCTGCAGGGCGGCCAGGTCGGCGGTGGTCAGCACGCGTTCGGTGGCGAGGTTCCCGAGCCCGGCATGGCCGAGATAGTTGACGAGCCCGCAGCCGGTATTGAGGCGGCTCAGCAACAGATCGTGCGCCGCCTGCGCCCCCAGATCGGGCAGGTGCAGCTTCTCGACGGGATAGTCCGGGGTGACGAGCCCGGCGAGCGCGTGGCTGTCCGCGTCGAAGTGCCCGCCGTCGTCCGGGTTGTCGGCCAGCATGACGACCGCCTGCCGCCAGGCGCCGCCCGCTTCGTAGGCCCGGATCTTGGCGATGGCGCTGAGCAGTTCGTCGCTCGTGAGCACGGGCAGGCGGCCGACCGCCATGTCGGGGACATGATCGCCGTCCAGGTCGGCGAGCCGGTTGTCGGAGGCATGGAGCTGTTGCGGCGTCTTGACCATGAGCGGCGGGACCAGGCAACTGTCGTAGCCGAGGAAGTTCTTGTAGTCATAGGTGCCCTTGCCCGCGAGCAGGACGAACCGCGGCGCGCGCGTCCACGTGCCGTAGGCGTGCGCGAGGAACTGCCGGATCGCGTCGGGCCCGGCGAGCCCGTGGTTGAATTCGTCGTAGATGTCGTCGGTCAGCACAACGCGCGCGTCCATGCCCTGTGCCTGGCGATAGGCCGCCAGGGTCTCGGCCGCTTCGGCGAATGCGGGCGGGCAGATCACCACGTAGTCCGCCGTGTTGCCCGGCGCGCGCAGATCGGAAGCGGCGTCGGCCTCGATGGCCGACGCCACGCTCAGGCCGGCGTCGGATACCGCGTAGTAGACGCCGTCCGGATTCGGGGGCGTGAAACGGACCTCGTACGCGTCGCCCGCCGGCGTGACCGAAACGCCCGCCACGCGGACCGGCCAGCCCGCATCCGTGACATCGAACACGCGAATGTCGGGGCCGGCAAAGCCCGTGACGGCCACGGTCGCCCGTCCTTCGACGCGGCAGAGCAGGCGCTCGGCCACGGCCTCGTAACGGCGCTGGTAGGTGAGGTCGAAGCTGTCGAGATAGAAGATGCTCCAGGCCACGCCGGGCGCCTGGTCGGCCGTGATTTCGAGCACGTTGGGCGCGGCGTTCAGGCTGTCGTAGCTGACGGGGACGGTCATTTCGTGTTCGGCGAACCCGCTCCAGCGTGTTTCGCCGACCGGCACGCCGTTCACGCGCAGCACGGCGTAGTGTTCCCCCTCCACTCCGCTTTCGGTGGCGCCTTTGAACCGGACCGCAAGCGTGACGTGCCGCAGGCCGCCGGCGCCGGCCTCAGTCGCGAGGCCGGGCAACTCGAAGTTGAAGACTTCAGTCGTCTCCGGCGGGTAGCCGGCGATGAAGTAGTCCCAGAGCCAGAAGTCGGCGCCCGGATCGGTGAACAGGGCCGTGGCCGCGTAGCGGTTCTGTTCGAAATGCGCCGTATGCGTGAAGAAGGCGTCCTGGGCCGGCGGAATGATGGCGTATTCCGGCGCCGGCGTGCCGGCGTCCTCCGTCGCGCGGCCGCCGGCGCCGGAGACCTCGGCCATGAGCGGGCCCGGGTTGCGTTCGAGCCGGTACACGTTTTGCGCGGTGCAGATGCCCTCGGGCGCGACGCCGTAGAACAGAAGCCCGTCGGTCAGGGGCAGATACGGGACAGCGACACCGCGGTTACTGAGGCGCAGGAGCCCGCCTTGAATCATGCCTGTGACTTCCGCCTCGGACAGGCCGAACAGGTTCGCGACCGTGACGGCTCCGACCCGGTACAGCCCGGCCGAGTCCACCTTGATCCTGACGGCCTGGCCCGTGCCCGGTTCTGTTTCCGGGCCCGTTTCCTCCGCGCGCGCCTCCAGCCGCGCGAGCGTTTCGGCGGAGGCCGTGTTCGCCTCCCGCGTGAAGGACGTCTCAGGGTAGAGCACGTCTCCAGACGTGCTCTCCGCGCCGCCTTCCGATCCGCCTTCGCCGCCCGGTTCCGCGCTCTGCGCCGTGACCTGGAACGGCCCGTACGTGTGCGTCCCGCCGCGCCGCTCGATTTCAACCAGCCGGTAGGTGTGCGGGCTCGATGGGGCGGCGGCTTCGTCGACGAGCGTATAGACGCCGCCCTGCGGCGCGGTGAGCACGGCGGGCAGGAGCCCCGGGTTCACGCGCTTGAATGTCCCGGTCCCGGGATCGAGTCGTTCGAGGTGGAACCCGATGGTTCCGTACTCTGCCGCCGTCTTCCAGCGCACGACGAGACGGCCGTCGCGCAGGGCCGCGTCGAACCCGGCCAGGACGACGAGGGTCGGCACGATTCCCGCTTCACCCGCGTCGTTGGCGCCGTTGCCGTCGTAGGCGTCGCTGGCGGTGATGGCGGCGGTGTTCGTGATGCCGATACCCTGAGTCCCTTCGTCGACGCGCGCGCACAGGTACAGCGTCGTCGAGTCGCCCGCGGCGAGCGACGCCACGTCCCAGACGCCGCTGACCGGGTTGTACGTGCCGTTCGAATGCGAGTGGTACGAGACCCCGAGCGGCAGATCATCCGTTACCTGGATCGAGTTGGCGGTATCGGGCCCGATATTGGTGAGCACCAGCGTGTACTGGATGACCTCGTTGGTGGCCGGCGCGCTGTCGTTGACGAACTTGAGAATGCCGAGATCGGCCTCCGTCCCGGTGTAGGTGAGGATCAGATCGTTGCCGTTGACAGCCAGCGCGTAGCGCGGGTCCGTGCCGCCCTCGATGGTGAGGTTGTTGGTGATCGAGCTGTAGTCGCTGCTCGCCCCGCCGGTAATGAGCGTCCAGTTCGTCGTGGCGACGGGCGTGAACCCGCCGATGAAATCGACATCCACCGAGCCGGCGCCGGTGGCGGCGCCGGTGACGTTGAGCAGGTCGTTCGTGTCCGTGCCCGATATGTTGGCTTTGTATTGCCCGTCGAGCGTGAGCGTGGACCCGAAGGCGAGGGTGCCGACGGTATTGATGGTGCCGGCGGAAACCGTGGCGCCGCCCAGCACGGCCGTCGCACCGCCCACGGTCCCGGTCCCGCCGATCCCGGCGCCGGACTGGACGCCGACGCTGCCGCCCGCGCCGGATGTGTCGCCGTTGACCAGCAGCCACCCGTTCGAGATCGTCGTCGCCCCGGAATACGTGTTGTTGCCCGAGAGGGTCACGGAGCCGGTCAGCGATTTGCCCAGCGGCCCGGACCCGGCCAGCGCGGCGCTCGCCGACCCGCTCTGCACCGCGAAGCGCGAGGCGGTCAATGTGCCGTCGTTGAGCTGGCCGCTGACGAGCGTGACGTCGGCCACCGTGTCGGCATAGCCGCCCAGGTTCAGGATGCCGCCCTCCACGCTCAGAATCGTCGCGTCGCCCAGCCGGTCGGCCGCGCCGAGCGTGACGTTACCGGTGACCCGCACGGCGTTGAACGCCGAGACGTTCGCGCCGCCGAGCGTCGTGGTGTTGTCGAACACGACGGTGCCCGACCCGTTGTTGAACGTGCCGTCGTTCTGCCAATTGCCGGAGACCTTGAGCTCGCCGGCCGGCGCGGTTAGGATCCCGGCGATCGCGACGTGATAGAAGCGCGAGGTGCTCACGCCGCTGACCGTGGTGTCGCCGTTGAAGGTGACGGAACCGGTGCCGGGGTTGAACGTGCCGTTGTTCTGCCAGGCGCCGGCCACGGCGAGCAGCGCGGTGGCGGCGTCGACGGTGCCGGAGATGACGACGTTGTTGAAGGCGGAGGTGCTCGTGCCGCTCATGGCCGTGCTGCCGTTGAACGCGACGGTGCCGGACCCGTGGTTGAACGTGCCGCTGTTAATCCAGCTCCCGCTCACGCCGAGCTCGGCGGCCGGCGCGGTGAGGCTGCCGGCGATGAAGACATGGTGGAAGCTGGACGTGCTCAGCCCGCTGACGACGGTCGAGCCGGAGAAGAGGATCCAGCCGACGTTGTTCGAGAAGATCCCGTCGTTGACGAAGTTGCCCGCGACGTTCAGCGTGCCCGCCGGCGCGGTGAGCGTGCCGGTGACCGTGACCGCGTTGAACGCGTGCGTGCCCGTCCCGCTCATGGCGGTGACGTTGCTGAACGTGACCGTGCTGGTGCTCGGGCTGAACGTGCCGTTGTTGACCCAGTCGCCCGCCACCGTGATGTTCTGGTTCGTGCCCGCCGTGTAGGTGCCCTGGATCTGCACGTCGTCGGTGTAGACGTCGCCGCCCGGCGTGAAGCTGTCGCCCGTCCACACGTACAGCTCCTGGTCCGCGCCCAGCACGGTGAGCGTGTTGCCGTTGGCCGTGAAGGCGATGTCCGTGTCCTGGTCGTAGTCGTAGGCGGCCATGTTCGTGATCGCCAGCGCGCCCGTCGTGTCGCAGCGCAGAATGACGTGGTTGGTGTAGATGTCCAGCCCGGTGAGGCTGGTCGCGCCGTCGGTCAGCGTGACGGTCGTGCCCTGCTCCGGCTGATTGTCGAGGTAGACCGTCAGCGTGTCCAGGTTCGAGCAGCGGATGTTCGAGATCTGGTACGCGCCCGTGCCGCCCGTCGTGCCGTTGGTGAACCAGCTCGGAGTCAGCGCGTTGAGCACGAGCCGGACGGTCTTGCCGTTGGCGAGCGGGGCGCTGCCCTCGCCGGCGTAGACCGCGCCGCTCACGTTCACGAGCGGGCCGCGCGAGAGGTCGACGAGCGTGCCGCCGACCAGCGCGTCGGCTTCGTCGTACCAGACGGCGAAGAGCCGGTCGCGGTTCATCATGTTGCAGCGCAGGATCCGGAAGTCAGACGCGCCGCCGCTGATCGGCCCGTTCTCCCCGCTCCAGGAGGCGCCGTCATCGGTGGAGACTTTGTAGTAGACGCCGCGGGTGCCGGCGGTCGGGCCGCGGATGTAGACGGCGTACAGGTTGCCGGAGTTCTCGTCGATCGCCATCACCGCCTGGTGCAGGTCGGCGTCGTTGGAGCTGACCGGCGCGAGCGCGGCCCACGCGCGCGCGGCCTGGGTGTACTTGTAGGCCGCCACGTCGGTGCTCGCCGTGTTGAAGTCGTTCGCGCCCGCCAGATAGATGTCGCCCGTGTACTTGTCGAGCGCGGCGCCCCACTGCGCGGCGAACGAGGCGTCGGCGCCCCAGCCGGCGATGTCGGCCCAGCTCGCGTCCCAGCTCTCGGTCGTGGCGTCCCAGACCTTCGAGCGCAGCGTGCCGGCGGAAACGTCTTCCAGCACCAGCAGCACGTCCCCTTCGTCGAGCGGCAGCAGTTGGCCGTGGTCGCCGCCGTCGGTCAGCCCCTCCGCCGTGCCCATGATGTCGGTCCAGGTCGAGCCGCCGTTGATCGAGCGCGCGACCATCCCGCGCGGGGTGCCGCCGATGTTCTCCGCGACCCAACAGAACAGGTGGCCGCCCAGCGCCTTGGTGATGGAGACGTTCCCGTTGTCGGGCGGGATGTAGGAGAAGCCGTCCAGCACGACCTGCCAGGCGCCCAGCGTGTCGCCCGAGGTGTCGAGGTAGCGGTAGTAGACGTCGTCGTGCTTGTCTTCGACGGCCACGATGTGAATGCGCGTCCCGCCGAAGTCGCCCGGTGTCCATTGGTCGTACCAGACCGCGATGTTGGCCCAGTTCTCGTCCGCGCCGAGACTGACCTCGTCCTGCCAGGTGGCGCCGCCGTCGGTCGTCTTGCGGTAGCGCGGGTCGTCGTTTTCCTGGTCGACGAAGAAGACGTAGCCGACCTGATCGCTGATGAAGACGACGTTCGGGCTGGTGTTGAACTCGTCGGTCGCGTCGAACAGGTTCCCGTCGATCGTGCCCGGGCCGGGCGTGGTGAAGTTCGTCGTGCTCGAGGCCCAGGCCATCTGCGTGGCGTTGCTGGCGAAGGAGCGGTAGTAGTAGGTCGTGTTCGTGGTCAGCCCCGTCACGTTCGTGCTGAACGCGCCGAGCGGCGTGAGCCCCAGCACGGCCTCGTAGTCCCAGTCGGGTGCGTTGGTGCCGGCATCGTCGTCGCCCCAGAAGAGGCTGATCGTGATGGCCCCGCGCCCTTCGTCGAGCAGCTCGCCGTTCAGCGTGGCGGAGCCGGCCGTGACGTCGGAGGCGCCCCCGTTGTTGTCGACGAACGGCTGGCCGATGTGGCGCAGGACGAGGCGGTCGCCCTCGATCTGCAGCGTGTAGTTGTCGTTCGGCTCCCCGCCGACGGTGATGGGGTTGGTGATGCTGGTGTAGTCGGAGCCCGCGCCGCCGAGCACGTTCGTCCAGTAGAGCGTGACGTCCGGCGTGTAGCCGCCCAGCAGCACGACGTCGACCGAACCGGTCCCGCTCACCGCGCCGGCCGCGCTGAGCAGGTCGCAGCTCGTCGCGCCCGGTATGTTCAGGATGCAGCGCCCGTCCAGCGCGAGCGTGGACGAGAAATTCAACGTGCCCAGCGTGTTGGTCGCGCCGCCGCTGACGGTCGCGCCGCCTTCGACGGTGACCGCACCGCCGAGCGTGCCGGTCCCGGTCAGCACGGCGCCGGCGTTCACCGTCACCGCGCCGATCGAGGTGGACCCGGTCACGTTCAGCGTGCCGCCGCTCACCGTCGTGGGGCCCGTGTAGCTGTTCGCGCCCGCGAGCGTGAGCTGGCCGGCGCCCTGCTTGACCAGGCCGCCCGAGCCGCCGATCTCGCCGCTGAACGTCCAGCCGATCCCGTGCGTGATCGTGAGCGTGCCGCTGCCGAGCGTGACGGCGCCCGCGCCGGTCAGCGCCTGGATGGCGTCGCTGTAGCCCGCCAGGTCGAATGTGCCGGAAACGTTCAGCCGGCTGCCGTCGCCGAGCCGGTCGGCGGCGCCGAGCGTGAGCGTGCCGGGCACGGTCACGTAGAGGAACGGGGTGGCGTTCGCGCCGGCGATCGTGCTTGTCCCGTTGAAGAGCACGGTGCCGGACCCGCTGTTGAACGTGCCGTCGTTGGCCCAGTCGCCGTCGACCTGGATCGTGCCGCTCGGCGCGGTGAGCGTGCCGCTGATCGCGACGTTGTGGAAGCTCGAGGTGCTCACGCCGCTGATGGTCGTTATCCCGTTGAACGTGACGGTCCCGGTCGACGGCGTGAACGTGCCGTTGTTCGACCAGTCGCCGCCGCACGAGAGCGCCGAGGCGCCCGAACAGGTGATGACCGCGCTGTTCGCCAGCGCGCCGCCCACCTCCAGCCCGGCCCCGGCCGACTCGCCGATCGTGACCGTGCCGCCTGCGTGCGTGAAGCCGCCGATCACCTGCAGCGCGTAGGTGCCGAGCGCCAGCGTGTTGGTGTAGCCGCTCGTGTTCAGCGAGTCGCAGCCCGCATCGGCGTCGAGCGTGCAGTGCCCGCTGTTCGCGTCCAGGAACGCCGCGTCGTTCGTGCCCGGCACGCCGGCGCCGCCGGCCCCGCCGGAACTGCTCGCCCAGTTCGCCGCCGTGTTCCAGTCGCCGCCGGCGGCGATGTAATAGTAGGCATTGCGGAAGATCCAGTTCGAGTTGCCGCCGCTGTTCTGCGAGGCGGCGGCGATGATCGTCGAGCCGCCGCTCGCATTGCTGTCCTTGACGTCGACCAGGCTGACGGAGGCGGAACCGGCGACGGCCAGCGCCCAGGGCGAGCCGTCGGCGGTCGAGCGCAGCACCACCATGTTGCCCGGGCTGCCGGCCAGCGTGAGCGTGCCGTTGACCGTCACGGTGCCGGCGCTGTCGAACACGTTCGTCTTGCCGCCCGTCGAGCACTGGAGGTTGTGGAACGTTGTGCTGCCCAGATTCGTCGTGACGCCGCTGCCCTGGAAGACGACGGTGCCGGACCCGTGCGTGAAGGAGCCGTTGTTGACGAAGTTGCCTTCCACGTACAGCGCGGAACCGGGCGCGGTGAGCGCGCTGCTGATGGTGACGTGGTGGAACGTGCTCGGGCTCGAGCCCGTTACCGCGGCCGCGCCGTTGAAGTCGACCGTGCCGCCGCCGGGGTTGAACGTGCCGTTGTTCTGCCAGGTGCCCGCCACGCTCACCGTGCCGGCCGGCGCGGTGAGCGCGGCGGCGATCGTGACGTTGTTGAAGGCGAACGCGCCCGCGCCGCTCAGCGTCGTGTCGCCGCCGAACTCCAGCGTGCCGGACCCGTGATTGAAGGTGCCGTTGTTGGCGAAGTTGCCGTCGATCCCGAGCGTGCCGGCCGGCGCCGTGAGCGTGCCGGTGAGCGTGACGTGGTTGAACGTCGTCGCGGCCGACCCGCCGACGGGCGTGTCGCCCACGAAATCGACGGTGCCGGACCCGTGGTTGAAGGTGCCGTTGTTCGTGAACGCGCCCGCGATCTCCAGGACGGCCGCCGGCGCGGTGAGAATGCCGGCAATCGTCACGTGGTTCAGCCGCGAGGTGCTCGTGCCGCTGATCGTCGCCGAATCGTTGAACTCGATCGTGCCCGAGGCGTGGTCGAATGTGCCGTCGTTCTGCCACGCGCCGCCTATACGCAGCGTGCCGGCCGGCGCGGTGAGCGAGCCGGTGATCGTCACGTTGTGGAAGTCCGACACGCTCGCGCCGCCGATCGCCGTCGCGCCGTTGAACACGACCGTGCCCGCGCTGTTCGCAAACGTCCCGTCGTTCGTCCACGCGCCGCCGACCGTCAGCGTGCCGGCCGGCGCCGTGAGCGTGCCCGCGATCGAGACCGCGTTGCTCACCGTCACCGTCACGGTCGCCAGGGAGGCCGCACCCGATGCGACCGAGAGGTCGTTCGCCAGCACCGCGTCCGAGGCCACCAGCAGCGTCTGCGCCGTCTTGTCCACCGTCAGATCGTAGAGGGTGGCCGCGCCGGCGTTGAAGTAGGTCTGCGCGAGGGCGCCCCGAAAGGCCAGTGTGCCCCCGTTCATCGTCAGCGTGCCGCCGCTCTCATTGATGAAGTTGCTGTACACGTTCAGCGTGCCGCCCGACTCGATCACCAGTTCGCCGTCCGTGATCGTGATCGCGCCGCAGTCCTCCGACGCGATCAGCGTCGGTGCCGCCGCGGCCGAGGGAATGACCAGCTCGTCGGTCGAGGTCGGCTCGCCCGGCGGCGTCCAGTTCGAGCCCGTGTTCCAGTCCGTGGTCGTGCGGACCCAGAACTTCTTGCCCATCGGCTCGCCTTCCAGCAGCAGGTCGTCGAAATACCAGTGATCCGGGGCGTTCTGATTGAACAGGGTGAAGCGCAGTTGGAACGCGTCGCTGTTGTCCGCCGCCGCCGCCAGGTTCGTCTGGAACAGGTAGTAGACCCCGTCTGAGTCGCCGCCGGGCCCGCCGATCACGCCGCCGTCGGGATACGTCCCGCCGTTCATGCTGTGAATGACGATCCAGTCCACGCCGTTCGTCGTGTAGTCCGTCGTGAACGTGTCGCTGCTCTCCAGCAGGTAGCCCGCCCACCAGTAGGAAACCACCACGTTCGTGTAGCCCTGCGTTGGCTTCGTCAGGATGACGATGTGCGTCCCTTTCCCGTCCGCGTGCACCGCGTACGGGGCGGAATAGACGTCGGTCGCGTCTAACAGCAGCGTGCTCGAGCCGGAGTAGTCGGAGCCGAACGTCGTCGTCGGATACGTGTCCGAGAAAATCGTCGCCGCACGCGACGCAGCGGGCGCCGCCAGCAGGCAGACCACGGCCGCCGCCAGCGCACGCACGTACCTCACCCGTGACACGTGCCGCCAGGCTACGCTGCCCGTCTCGTGGAGTTCGACTGTCGCCCTATCGCCCAACTCGACCTCCGGCGTCGGTATAGTCGCACGAATCCGCCTGAACCATGCAACATATTGTGTGAAAACCGCGCGCGGACGTACCCCTTCCGCGTAATATCCTTTTTATAGCATTTTTCGTGCCGAAACCCCGATTTCCGAGAAAGATGAGTTCTCTCGCCATGGAAATACCAGATCTTGTGTGCCGAGATCGGCATCCGTGTGGGTTTGGATTTGCTTTTTTTAGAAAGTGAGAAGAGGAGGGGCGCCGCGGGCGCCCGAAACTGGAAACTTGAGACTGGAAATTCGAAGGGCATTTGACGAAAATAGCCTGATAGAGCAAGTTTCAGATGAACAGGGAACGCATACAACTGGGGGCGCTTCTGGCGCTGCTGGTGCCCGTCGGACTTCTGGTCAAGTACCATGTCACGGGCGCGTACCGGGTGTGGTGTTTCTATTACGGCGCGGCGGTGGTGTACGAAGTGTTCTGGGTCTTCGCGCTGCGGTTTGCATTCTCGCGGCTTTCACCCGCGGCGTGCGGCGCCATTGTCCTGCTGGGGACGTGCGTAATCGAGTGCCTGCAGCTCTGGCGCCCCGCGTGGCTGATGGCGGTTCGCGGCACGTGGCTTGGCGCGGCATTGCTCGGCACCTCCTTTGACCCGTGGGATTTCCCGCATTACGTGCTCGGTTCGGCATTGGGAGCCGTCCTGCTGTGGCTCCTCGTCCGCCGCCACAGGGGCGGACGAGGAGCCACAGCAGATGGTTGATGGTTGATGGTTGATGGTTGCTGGAGAAGCCCGGGGTAGCCACCCGGCATGACGCCCGCGCGCCTCAAGGCGGGATCGCAACATGTTGGGCGATTTTGATGGCACGGCATGGCGTTCGGTGAACGCCGCCCTATCCAACCCGGATGCGGCGGGGAACTGATGAGCCCGATTCTGCCAGGAAACCCCTGGCCCGGCGAACGGGCGTGTGACCACCGCCGCACCTCTGCTCTTACTCGTAGTCTTACTCGTGGCCTCTGATCGAATTCATCAGGTTTCCGATCTGATAGAGTCGAACCCATTGTGCTTCGTGTTCTCCTCCTGCCGGAGACTGCCCCCACCAATGCCCCGCCGCGCGCCGCGCTTCTCACTTCTGCAACGTGATCTTCGCGTTTTCTAAAAAGTGATACGACAAATTGAGCGGTGGCGCCGGACTACGGATGTAATAGGGATGGTCTGGACTGAAAATTGTCTCCAATTTGCCGCTTCTATAAGGAAAGGATGGCTGTGCGCGATATCTGGCACGATTCGTGCTGCAACGGGAGCTACGTTCTCAACTGATTTTGTGGCCGTTTTCACGTAGCAAATAGTCGTGACACACGACTACACCGGCTTGCGCATACGTTGGACCTACCCCCAAGGGAGCCGCGGGACGTGCGGGGCGGGGGGTGTTGCGTCCACCTCCCGTCATAACGCGGTCTTTTCTTGGGTTGCTGCATCTCTCTTCCGTCAGCTCGCTTCCGCAATTTCCTGCTCCGCCCAGGCGCCCGGCATGACGGGTAGTTCCCGAAACGATGTTCTTCTCGGCTCGGGCCTTTTTCTTGGCGCATTCCGCCGGGTCGGCAGCTCTCCATCCGAACCGCGACATGTGGCGGGTCCGGGCTTTATTGGGCAAGGCGCCGGCGGGCTTTCCGCTTACCCATTTGTTCTGGGAATTCGGGATCTTGGCACTGGACTAGCAGCGCGAGGTGAAAAATGACGAAACGCAACTTGCTGATTTGTTGGGCGTTCGTGCCCTTGATGCTCGGCGTGACGCAGGCGTGCGCGGACACACTGCAGTGGGGCGCGAGTTCGCAATGTCTGTACGACGAGAGCGGGGTTGGCAACACGCTGTTGACCGGGGACATTGGCTCCAATGCCGGGTGTTTCGCGCAGCTTATTCAGGATGTGGATGGGGGCGGGATCGGCTTTGATGCGGGGCAGGTGGACGGGTTGCCCGCGGCGAGCGCGGATGTGGTCAGGCAGACGAGCTGGATCGGCGAAGGCGCCGGCGGTCTTGACGGGGTCTTTGCGGCGACAGACTACACGACCGCGGCATCCGGCCAAGTCTTCTACGTCAGGATATGGAACAAGCCTTCGCCCGATTTCGGGTCCGGCCAGATTCCCCTATCCGCCGGGACGTACTATGGGGAGTCGCCTCCTCATACGTGTACCGGCTTACCCGTCGAGGCGTTGCTGCTTCCCGCCATGTACACCGACACGTTGGTAGCGAGCATGCCTGCGGTCTCGTTGCAGCTCGCCGGCTCGCCGCTGGCGGAGAACGGCGGCGTGGCGACGGTGATGGCGGTCCTGTCGGTTTCGGCGACGAACGACGTGACGGTGTATCTGGTTCTGTCGGGCGCGGCGACGCAGGGTGTGGACTACACCTGTTCGGCGACGAACGTGGTGATCACGGCGGGCAACACGACGAATGCGGTGACGCTCACCGGTGTGGACGACTCGACGGCGGAGGTTGCGGAGACGGTCGTGGTGGACATCGATTCGGTGGCGGGCGCGCAGGAGGGCGCGCCGAACCAGGTGACGGCGACGATCCTCGACGACGACAGCCTGACCCTGACGGTCAGCTCCCCGTACGGCACGCCGTCGCCGCCGGTGGGAACCAACACGTACGCGGTCGGCACAAACGTCTTGTGCCTGCTGGCCGGCTCGCCGGAATCCGGCGGGGCCGGTACGCAGTATGTCTGCCACGGCTGGACGGGGTCGGGCAGCGTGCCGGCGAGCGGCTTCGCGACGAACGTCAGCATCACGATCACGAACAACTCCACGCTCACGTGGAACTGGGAGACCGAATACTATCTCGACACCGGCGCCAGCGGCAGCGGCACGGTGAACGTGGCCGACGGGTGGTGGACGAACGGATCGATGCCCACGATCACCGCCACGGCCGCCACGAACT
>JAFGHX010000089.1 GCA_016929905.1 Kiritimatiellia bacterium | reverse complement strand
TCGGCCTGAGGCCGATCGGCCCCTGGCTGAAAGCCCGTTCAGCCAAAGGCTGATCGGCCTCAGGCCGAAAGGGCTGTTCCCCGGTTTCGAGACAGCCTCTCCACCCGCGCCGGGTGCGCCCGAACCCGTCAGTTCATGCGGCCGGCGTGGAAGCCGGCCCTCCACCAGATATTCGCCAAAGCGTACATGGCTATGGGTGCGCCCGTCTCCCCTCACTCACTCCGGCGGCGTGCCATGCCGCCACGCACCCATTCTAGCACGGGCCGCCCGGTTGCCAAAGAGATTGTGTCAGCCGAGTACTTTCCGGCGCGCGGCGCGGCGCCGGATATGACCAGTATAGGACTTTGTCGCAAGCTCTATTCCGCCACGGGCAGACAGGCAGCAAGCTCAGTCGATTCCCCGTGGGACGGGCTTTCCAGCCCGTCCCCGTTTTGCGTCGGCTTACGATTGTGCGGGACGGGCTCGAAAGCCCGTCCTACGATTTACTCGTCTTTGTTCTGCCACCCCGCGCGTACCCGGGGCAAGCGGGCGGACAGGCAGTAAGCTGTGTCGATCCCGTTACTGCGCGGGGTTCCGATCAAACCGCTCTGCGAGCGGTCCCCAACCGGTTCGGCCGAGGCGCGGATTTCCGGGGGAATCCGCCAAGTCTCAAGCGGCGGCGCGCGGCGCGCGCCGCTCCAGCTTCAGCGCGTCTTTCGGGCAGGCGGCTACGCACTCCAGGCAGCGCAGGCAATCGGGGTGCGTCATACGGCCGGCTTCGCGGCAGTCCACGATGTCGAGTCCGAACGGACAGACCCGTTCGCATTTCCGGCACTGCACGCAGGCGTCCGAATCAATCGAGAGCTGATGCTTGCGCCCGCCGATTTCGCTCTGCATGGTGCCCATCGGGCAGAACGAACACCAGGCGCGCGGATGGATCAAAACGCCGAGCACCAGCCCGATTCCCGTCGTGATCACGCACATCAGCCAGAACACCCGGCCCCAGTGCATGGGATCCGTCGGGTTGGCCGAGGCGCGAAACATCATGAACCCCATCATGAGCGCAAACAGAAACCACCGGAACGCCCGGTTGCGCAGAAAGGCCGGAATCCGGCGCTTGCGGCTCAACGCCGGCATGACCCGGTCGAAAAAGCTCCCGCGCGGGCACAGGTTCCCGCATACCCAGCGGCCGCGGAACAGACCGCCCACCAGGCCCGCGCCCATGACCAGCGGCACGCTGAAACCCAGCCACGGGTATTTCCAGCCGAACGCAATGGTCACGACGACTATCCAAAGCAAAGCCCACTGCAGAATATGTCGGCGACGCACCCTGTTTGGATCGGGCATATCCGTTCTCCTACGCGCTGGGCCCTGCCTGCTGCCGGCCAGCATACACTGGCCGCGCCCAATCTGAAAGTCGGGAAATACGCGCGCCGGCTTACACCGTGCGGAGATCGGCCAAGTACTGCCTTTCGTAAATGCGCTAACGTTAGCCGAGGCGATTTTGGCGCTGGGCAAGGCGCGCGGGAGGGGGCAATACCAGAAGCGGAATTTGGGCGGGCTGTGCCAGGCAGGTCGGACATGCTTGTTGCCCACTCAGGGCAGCCCGCGCCAAATTCCTCCAACGTATGCTTCCTGACAAGGCACAAGACGGCTCTCCATGCGCTTCCGACTGTTTGTTCGGGTCTCGCGATCTGACCTTCTGCATGATGAAAAGGCCAACGTTGCGGGAATCGTGACCGCGCTCTGGCGTGGGCGCGATTCCCGCAACATATTGGTTTGCGCGGAGCAGCCTGTTCTTACCTTTTGCGCCTTTTGTGCCTTTTTGCGGCTATCCTCCGTGTGGGCGACCGCCCCCATTCGTTCAAGAACTTGACACATTCGTTCAGATCCTTAACCGACGGAACAGACTAGTCCAGCCACACCCTGGCCCGGTAGAGAACGGGGCCGTCGTTCCCGCCGGCGGGAACGGGGTAAACGACGGGTTGATCCGTGCCGAGCAGTTTCTCGCAGGCCGGCACGGGCGTCCAGTCGCTCACCGCCGCGTCCTTGTATTCCAGGCAGTAGTAGCGGGTAAGCCCCTCGTAGTCGGGGCCGGCGGCCGCGCGGGTCATGAACGAGACCGCGGGCACACCGTCCACGAGCGCGATGCTCACCGCAAAACAGTCGCCGGGATCCGACGCGTCGGTGCCCGCTATGAACTCGTCCGCCTCCGACAGACCGTCGCCGTCCACGTCCAGGTCGCTGTCCGGGGCCGGCCCGCTCCCGGCGGCCGTGAGCGGCTCGTCGCCCGGCTCGTCGCCGGCCGCACGCTCCACGGTGGCCGTGTTGCTGTAGGGAGACGCGCCGGCCGCGTTGTAGGCGCGCACCCGATAGCTCAACGAACGATTCGTCGGCACGCCGTTGTCCCAGTAGGTCGTGCTGTCGGGCGCCACCGTCGCCACCGACTCCCAGGGCGCGGTCCGGCCTGCCCGCCGCTCGAGTTGGAACCCGTCCTCGTTGCCGCTGTTGTCCCGCCAGGTGAGGTAGACCGAGTCGCCGAACATGCGCTGCGCGGTCAGGCTGCTCGGCGCGGCCGGCGGCGCGACGGTCGGTTTCGTCGCTTTCAGCATCAGCGCGTTGGCATAGGTGTAGTACATCTGCGCGGAGTCGCGCTTGAGCGTGACGACGATCTGGCCGTCGCTGCCCGCGGCGATCTTCCTGAACCGCGTGACATAGCCGTACGGGTTGTTGTAGCCGGCGTTGTACTGCGCGGTGTCGTTGGCCGTCTGGTCGGTGACGATCGTGGTGCCGGAGCTGCTCGCGTTCTCGAAGTAGACGGCGCCGGAAATCGTGCCGTAATGCAGGCGCGACGACGCGCCGACGTAGCTCGTGCCGTTGCGGTCGCAATACAGCACCAGCTCGTACTCCAGGGCCGGGTCCAATCCGCTCAACGTCAGGGTCAGGTCATCCGTATGGTAGGAGAGCGTACCCGCGCAACTCACCTTGCCGTCGAACACCGAATAGGCATCGGTGCCCGCGGCCGGGTCGGCGCCCTGCGTCTCGATCGGGCGGTCGCCGCCCGCCACGCTGAGCCGCACGTCCACCGCCTGGCCCGTCTGATAGGCGCGCAGGTACCCGTTGCTGATCGCGGCCGGGAACCCGTTCGTGGTGGTGTAGGCGGTGATGTTCGCCGCGCGCTGCCCGGCGAACCAGGCGAGGTCGTTGTACGCCGTGAACGTCTCCAGGTGGACCGGCGTGGCGGCCGTGACCGGCCCGGCATACGCGGAATTGCCGAGGCTCGCGTGTTCGGCGCGCACCCGGTAATAGTAGGTCGTGCCGGCGGCCAGCCCCGCATCCGTGTAGCGGGTCGTATCGGCGGGTACCGACACGCTGTAGCCGTAGGTCACGCCGTCGGTACTGCGGGCGACGCGGAAGTTCTCCTCGTTGTCGCTGTTGTCCGTCCAGCGCAGCTCGATCGCCGTCTGCGACGACGACGCCGCCGTGAGGTCGCTCGGCGCGGCGGGCGGCCCGGCGGTGAGCGTCGTGGCCCCCGCCACGGCGGTGTAGGCGGAATCGCCGGCGCTGTTGTACGCCATCACCTTGTAGTAGAACAGCGTGCCGGCCGGCAGGCCGCTGTCGGTATAGGCGGTCGCATTCGCGCCCGCCGTCAGCCGGCCCCACGCGCTCGTCCCGCTCTGGCGCCGGTCGATCTTGAAGCCGTCCTCGTTGTCGCTGTTGTCCGTCCAGCCCAGCGCAACGGAACTCGTCGACATCGCCGTGGCGCTCAGGTTGCCCGGCGCCGCCGGCTCGCCCGCCGGCTGCGTGGCCTTCAGCATCAGGGCATTGACATAGGTGTAGACGTACTGCGCCGAATCGCGTTTGAGGGTGACGGTGAAGGCGCCGTCCGCGCCCGGATCGATACCGGCGAACCGCGTGACGTACCCGTTGCCGTTGTTGTAGCCCGCGTTGTAGGTGGTGGTATCGTCCGGTGCGTAGGTGCTGGAGACGACGGTGCCCGGCGTGCTCGCATTCGCGTAGCCGCCCGCGCCCGAGAGGATACCCGCATGCCAGCGCGAGCTGCTGCCCACGTAGCGGCTGCTGCCGCGATCGGCATAGAGCACCAGCTCGTAGGCAAGCGCGGGGTCGAGCCCCTCGAACGTCATGACGACGTCCGTCGTTCCGTACGAAGCCGTGCCTTTGCCGTCGACCTTGCCGTCGAAAACAGCGTGCGCATCGGTGCCCGCCGCCGGATGCAGGCCCTGGTTCTCGTACACACCGCTGCCGCCGGTCATCGTGAACGTGACGCCGAGCGGCGCGCCCGTGTCGTAGTCCATGAGCGGGCCGCTGTTGGCGCCGCCGCCCGTGCCGTTCGGCGTGGTGTAGGTGGTGATGTTCCCGGCAAGCTGGCCCGGGAACCAGGCCATGTCGTTGTAGGCCGTGAACTCGGCCGGCGGCGGGGGCGGCGGGGGCCCGCCTGAAAACTCCACATGCAGCAGCGGCGCGCCGGCCGGGTCGCCGTCGTACGATTCAGCCGTGCGCTCGCCGCTGCCCGTCACGAGCAGAACCAGCGCGTTGCCGCTCGACCACCCGGGCCGGTCCACAATCTCCTGCACGACCGCGGCCAGATCCGGCGTACGCTGGTCCGCGCCGGCGGCGCCCACCGTCGTCCACGCCGGCGGGCTCCACGACACCGCGGCCGCCGTCTTCGGCCTGGCCGTGATGTCGCCCGTTGCCGTCGTGAAGGCCGCCGCGTCGTCGCTGGCCTGCCCGCGAATCGCGAGCGTCGCGGTTCCCGAGTTGAGCTCGTCCACCTTGAACTGGACGTACGCGCTCTGAATCGCGGCGCCCGGCGGGATCGCCACACTCGCGAACCGCATCCCCACCGCCTGATCGCCGCCGTCATAGACGAGCTCGAGGTCGGAGCTGTCCAGGTACACGCTGCCGGAGCCCACGTTCTGCTCGGCGTCGTCGGCCGAGCTCGCGACCCGCACATCGACGCGGCTCGCGTCCGTGCTGTACTCAACGTGCAGTAACGGCGCGCCGGGGCTGTCGCCGTCGTACGACTCCGCCACGCGCTGCCCGCTGCCCGTCATGATGAACGCCATCGCGTTCCCGCTCGACCACCCGCTCCGGTTCACGAGTTCCTGCACGACGGATGCCAGGTTCGGGGTGCGCTGCGCGGCGCCCGCCTCGCCCACCGTGCTCCAGGCCGGCGGATTCCACGCGACGGACGCCGCCGTGCGGGACCGGGCCGTGATGTTGGCGGCGGACGCGGCGAAGGTGGGTGCGTCGTCCGCGGCGTGCGCGGCGATCGTCAGCGCGGTCGCCTCCGTGTCGGCCTCGTCCGCCTTGAATTGAATGTAGGCATTCACGATCGTCGCGCCGCGCGGCACCGCCACGCCGCCGAACCGTATCCCGACGGCCTGGTCGTAACCGGCGCCGTAGCCCTCGCGAATCAGTTCCAGATCCGAGCTGTCCAGGTACATGCTGCCGTCGGTCACGTTCTCTTCCGCGTCGTCGCTCGAGGCGCCCACGCGGACCTCCACCGCGCTGCCGTTGCCGTTCCCGCCGCCGCTGTACTCGACGTGCAGCGCCGGCGCGCCGGCCGCGTCGCCGTCGTAGGAGTCCGCGGTCCGCTTCCCGCTGCCCGTCATGACGAAGGCCATCGCGCCGCCGCTCGACCAGCCCGGCCGGTTCACGATCTCCTGCACGACGGCGGCGATGTTCGGCGTGCGCTGCGCCGCGCCCGCCTCGCCGACGGTGCTCCAGGCAGGCGGACTCCACGAAATCGCCGCGGCCGTCCGCAACCGCGCCGTCACGTCGCCCGACGCCGTGCTGAACGCGGCCGCGTTGTCCGCCGCCTGCCCCTGTATCGTGAGCGAGGTCCCGCTCGAGCCCGTCTCGTCGGTCTTGAACTGAAGGTAGGCGCTCACGATCGTCGCGCCGGGCGGGATGTTCAGGTTCCGGAACCGAATGCCCACCGCCTGATCGAAGCCCGTCGTGCCGCCCTCGCGGACCAGTTCCAGGTCGGAACTGGTCAGCGACATGGCACCCGTGTCCAGGTTCTCTTCCGCGTCGTCGGCCGACGCCGCGACCCGAACGTCGATGCTGTTGTCGGCCTGCGGCAGCGTCTGGACCTGCACCGCGGCGCACCAGGCCGAGGCGCCCGCCTCGTTGTAGGCGCGGACGCGGTAGGTGTACGCCGTATCCGGCGCCAAGCCGCTGTCGGTGAAGATGTTGATGTCGGCCCCCACGCTGCCGGCCTGCACCCAGCCGCCGGAACCGTCCGGGCTGCGTTCGATCGTGAACCCGTCCTCATTCGCGCTGTGGTCCAGCCACATCAGCTTCACCGTCGTCGGCGAAAGCGCCGAGGCCTGCAGGCTGCCCGGCGCGGGCGGGAGTTCAACGGCCGTGGCCGTGTAGCGCAGTTCCATGTCGATGAACAGATCGCTGCTCGTCGGCGCCGCTTGGTGCATCTCGACCGCCAGCACGTTGACGCCCTGGACCAGCTTGTGAATGTGCGGCGCCAGCCCGAAGGGCTCATAGGCAACGGCCGAATGGTTCACCGCCAGCGTGCCGTAGCTGATCGTGCCCGAAGGCAGCCCCGCGCGCGCCACCTCCTGCCCGTTCAGATAAGCCGCGAACCCGTCGTCGTACTTGGCGTACAGCGTCAGATCCGTCACGTCGGCCGGGTCGGCGCCGATCACGAACGGATAGCGGAAATACGTGGTGATGTGCTTGTCGGCCGAATCCCCGCCGTAGGAGACCGTCGTGTCGAGATCCGCCAACCCGTAGCCGAGCGGCGCGTTCCCGGCCGGCCAGCCGCTGTCGTCGAACTGGCCGTGCGCGCCGCGCCACGCGGTGCCGAGATCAACGCCCTGGTCGTGACACTTCCAGAGGCCGCCCTTCACCACGAACGGGCCGGCGTGCCGCGCGCCCGGCGTGCCGTCCACGTTCAGGCTGGCGCGCCAGGTCGATGCGACGCTCGGGTCCCAGTCGGTACTGACCGCCTCCAGCGAGTAGCCCTGCCCGTCTGTCGGCGGGTACCATTCGTCCGAGTACTCGATCGTGATCAGCGGCGTGCCGTACCGGTCCAGCAGCCGGAGCCGCTCCCCGCTGTTCGAGAGCTTGGTGCCGGAGGCGCCGTACGCGCCGCCTACGGCCACGCCCGGATAGCGTTGGCCGAAATAGAAAGCGTCCGCCGCCAGAACGAAGAACTGCCCCGCGCCAAGCGTCGTGCCGGCGGGGAACGTGTAGTCGATACCGTCTGCGAACGTCACCCCGGCAAGATCGAGCGGCGCCGGCCCCGTATTGAAGAACTCGACAAACTCGTAGTTCTCGCCGTCCCCGTCGTACACCTCGTCGCGCGGATGGTACATCAGCTCGGTCACCCGCAGATGGGCGAGCAGCGCCACCGTGTTGGCGGACAGCGCGGGCGTGACGGTTGCGACGTCGGAATACAGCGACGCACCGCGCGCGTGCCGGGCCCGTACGCGGTAGCTGTAGGGGACGCCCAGTTGCACGGGCCCGTCGGTGTACGACGTGGCATCGGCGCCCAGCACCGCGAGCGTCGACCAGGCGGCGCCGTCGCCGGCACGCTCGACTTCAAAGGCGGTTTCATTCCCGCTGTTGTCGACCCAGCTCAGCGCCACGTCGTGCGGGCTGCCGTTCGCGAGGGCCAGCCCGCTCGGCGCCGCCGGCACGTCGCCCGCCGGGTGCCACGCGCCCATGTCCGCCCCCGCCTGGCCCGTGCCGATACAGGGCGACCCCGCCCCCAGCCGGTAATCGCGCTGCGACGCGTCCTTGAACCGGGGGTCCGCGTTGATATTGCCGGTTCCCGCATAGACCCCCGCGGCCTGCTGCACGTCGCTGTAGCGAATGCTGAGGGTGGAGTCGCCTTCGGTTCGAATGGAAGTCGCGTTGCCCCACAAAATGAGGTTCGTGGCCACCGCGTGCCCGTAGCCCGGCCCGTCGTCCAGTTCCAGGTTCAACCCCACGCCGCAGTCGGCGATCGTGCAGTTGTAGATGTTGGCCCACGCCCCGTCCTTCACGCCGATCCCGTTGTTCGCGCCATTGTAGATCACGCACCCGCGCACCGTCACGTTGGTGCACCCGCCGCCGAGCGACAGCCCGCGATCGGTCACGTCGTGAATCAGGCAGTTCTCCACCACGGCGTTCAGGACCGGCTCGAAGTCGATGCCGTCGGCCGAATTGCCGTTGGCGTACCGGGCCGTCACCCGGCGGATCACGTGGCCGTACGCGACGGTGTCGACGCAATCGATCGCGTCGCCCGTGTAGTACTCGAACAGACTGTCCTCGATCAGCGTGCTCGTGTTGCGGTACTGGGTCTCGTTGAAGTTCGCGAAGCGGCAGCGCCGGATCGTGACGTCGGCCCCGTCATAGCCGCCCACGATGTAGCCGTCGTAGTCGCGCACGACGCTGTCCTCCAGCACGAGCGTGGCGCCGTTGGTCAGGGTGAGGGCGCCGCCCGCCAGCTCGGCATGCCGAATCGCCAGCGCCGCGCCGGAACCCGCGGCACGGATCGCCCAGCCGGACCCGGTGCCCGAGGACAGAACGTAGCTCGGCTGGCCGGCCGTCCCCGCGATGTCCAGCGCGCCGTACACCTGGATCAGGGCGCCAGGGTCCAGCACGACCGCGGTGTTCCCGGCGATCGTGAGCGTGGCCGACGGTTGAACCGTCACCGTGCCCGTGACCCGCACAATGCCCGATGCGGAGTCCCAGGTTGTGTCCGAATAGATCGTGCCGCTCTTCGACGTGGACGCGTCGGTGCGCACGATGTCGAGCGTGACGGAATCGAGCGCAGCGCCGGCCTCGTCGACAGCCTGCACCTGCACGTGATTCACGCCGGGGGCCAGGCTGACCGAATCCTGGGACCAGTCCCCGCTGTACGCGTCCCAGTCCGCGTCCGCTCCGTTCACGCGCACGTGCACGGTGTGGGCCTGGGGCGCCAGGCCCGCAAGCGCCACATCCGAGCCGGAAACCAGGCGCACGGCGCCTTCCGGCGCCGCGGCAACCAGGTCCGCGATCAGCGAGAAGTCGGAACTGCCGAGCCCGGCATTCAACCCGTGCACGGCGAGGATGTTGTCGCCGGCGCCGAGAGCCGCGCTCACCGGCCCCAGGTCAAACACTTCCGATTCGCCCGCCTCTCGCCCCGCCGTCGCCACGGCGTCGTGGGCCGGCACGGAGCCGGCCGCGCCCGGCGCATTTCGGCGGGCAATCTCGACCCCGTTCAGGTAGGCGACGAACCCGTCATCGTAATCCATCACGAGCTGCACGCGATCCTGGGCGCTCACGCCCGCCGGCACCTGGAACGTCCGGCGGATGTAGACCGAGGCGTAGCTGTTCAGCATGTCGGCCAACACGGTGGCGTCGTCGCCGTCGGCGTAACCGAACCCGCCCGGGCCCGATCCCCACGCGGAACCCAGCGCCCAGTCCTGCATGGTCCGCCACTGAGCGGACGGCTCCGTTGTGCCCTTGAAATAGCGCCACGTGTCCCCGTGCGAGACCAGCGCCTGCCCGCCCGAGCCGGCGGCGAGCGCGGCCGTCAACTCGAAGTTCAACTCCGCACGGACGAACGCCCGGCGCGCGGCAAGGCTGTCGAGCAGGTCCTGCCGGTACGCCGGCGTCAGCGCGCTGCCGATCCCGTCCAGCGTCCGCTCGTACGCCGAGGGCGCCATCGTCGTGTCGAGTATGTCCAGCACCCGGCCCAGGAACCGGGGCGCGATCGTCGGATGCCGAAGGAAATGGGCGACGGCCGGCAGCGCGCTCATCCACACCGACTTGTTCACCGTCGCCGCGTACGGGCTGCCCGAACTGTTCAGCGCACCGTGCCCGCTCAGATCCAGCACCGAATCCACGTCCCAGGGCAGAATGTCGAACTGGTAGTCGGCCGGATCGTGGTAGAGGAAGTAGTCGCCCGCCTGCGTGTTGGCGATGCACGTCTCGTTGTTATTCAGCACAATGTGCACCGCGAAGAACGTGATCCATTCGTCCCAGTTCAGACGCGCCGACAGGCCGTCGGGCCAGTTCCAGTCGGGCGTGTTGTTGAACACGTCGCACAGGTCGACGATATCCGACCAATCCGCCTCCGCCTCGTTGGTCACCTTGGTGTACAGGCCCGTGTAGGCGCTCGCGGCCGTGCCCAGCCAGTCCAGCGCGCCGCCCTCGCCCCGGTACAGATTGCCGTCCTGCGATTCGCTCGGGTAGTTCTCCTCGATGAAATCGCGGTCCAGTTTCTGCATCCGTACGTATACCCCGCCGTTCAGGCCGTCCAGCCAGCGCTCGCCCGTCTGCGTCAGAAACGTGCCGTTCAACCACAGCCGGCAGATCTGGGCGCGGGCCGCCGGGATGCCTGCGTTCCGGAAGACCTCCATGCCGACGTGCTGCAGAATCGGGTTCACCGCGTTGAAGTTGAGCTGGTCGATCCCGTCGATGTTCCAGCCGCGCGGCAATTCCACGCGATAGCTTTTCGGGTTGTAGTTCCGCGCGCTCGAGCCGCGGTACCGCACGCCGCAGTTGTAGAAGACCCTGCCGTCGGAGACGACCAGCGTGCCGTCGAGCAGGACATCCGAGCTGACATCGCGGGTCTCCAGCTCGGTCCGGTTCGCCGCGGTCATGAGCATGTGGTAGGTCACGTACTCGCCGGTATAGTACGGATCGTCCCCGAAATAGCACAGATACGTCTGCGCCGGCGCGCCGGACGGCGCCGTGGCCAAAGGCCCGTTCGAATCGCGGGCCGTGATCTGAAAATCCAGCACGGCACCGGCCGACAGGCCCGGCGCCACCGCCCCGTACACCGCGTCGCCCGCCGCACCGTCGCCGTGCAGCCCGTCGTCGGCCATCGCCAGGCTCGCGTAGCTGCCCGGCGGATTCCTGTCCTGGCGGTGCCGCAACGTCACCGTCAACGCGCCCTCGTGGTGCCCCATCACCCGCGCCGTCACCGTTACCGGCGTGCCGGGAAACGGGAGCGGCGGATCGTGCGCCACTTCCGTGATGATCGGGCCGGGATCCGACTGATACACGCTGTTCACTCGGCCCGGCGTGCCCTGCCCCGTCGAGGCCAACCACGCTTCCGGATACGCGTTGGGCAGGCCCGGGTGAATCAGCTCCAGCGAAGGCCCGGCGCCGTCCGGACCGCTCGGCCACAGCCCCCGGTCGTTGTACTCGACCGCATCTTCCGTTACCCAACCGACGCCGTCCCAGCGCGACAGGCGCACCGTCTCGCCCCCGTTGTCCAGCCGGCCGGCATAGCCCCCGACGCAGTTGGTGATACCCGGGTAGACAAACCCGAAATCGCCAGGGTTGATGCAGACCACCAGGTAGCTGCCCGCCCCAAGCGTCGTACCCGCCGGAAACGTGAATTCGATCCCGTCATCCAGCCGGTACGCCGCCAGGTCGACTGTCGACGAACCGGCATTGTACAACTCAATGAATTCGGAATCGAAGGCGTCGTCCAACGGATGGTAGTGTATCTCGTTGATCACGACTCGCGCCGGACAGGGATCGACCCCGCAGGCACAGAGAAGCAGAGCGAAGAAAACATGACGATATGCGGCGACAAAATGCCGTCGCACGGCTACCGTAGGCTCGGTTTTTCCCATTGTCTGATCTACCCCTAGGTAATCGATTTAACGGGCGAGAACCGGCGGCTGTAGGGAGGATGGCTTGCCACAGGCCAAAAGTCAAGAATATACCCCCTTTTTTCTGCACGGGCCTCGAAAACCGCCGTTTCGCGCGCATATTTTTGTTGGTGTTCAGCCGCCCGAAACCTGCTAGTGTATCTCCTCCCCGGCCGCAAATGCGGGACCGGGAATCTTGACCCAAGCGCACTTTGGCGCGGGCGATGCGGGCATCAAGGGTTTGCCATCAGGCCGTACTGGGCACGCGGAGAAAGGGACCATCATGATTCGTGCATCGGAATTGAGGAAGGGGCAGGTGGTTAAGGTTGGAGGAGCGCCTCACTTCGTGGAGGAGATCCAGGTGCAGACCCCGTCGGCCCGGGGCGGCTCGACACTCTACAAAATCCGCTTCCGCAACGTGCGCACCCGCCAGAAATCCGATCAGACCTACAAGGGCGACGTCGCCATTGAAGAAGTCGACTTCGAGCGGCGTGAAGCCCAGTTTCTCTACAAGGACCCGTCCGGCTACACGTTCATGGATCTGACCGATTACTCGCAATTCACGCTGACGGCCGACGATCTGGCGGACCAGACGGAGTATCTGTCCGACGGCCTGGAAGGCCTCCTGGCCCTCCTCTCCGACGGACGGGTACTCGGGGTCGAACTGCCGCCGACCGTCGAACTCGCCATCACGGAGACCGGCCCGTCCATGAAAGGCGCCTCGGCCACGGCCCGCACCAAGCCCGCGACGCTCGCCACAGGGCTCGTGGTTCAGGTGCCCGAGTACCTGGAGACGGGCACCGTCATCCGGGTCGACACCCGTACGGGCGAGTTCCTGTCCCGCGCCTGAACCTGCGTCGAAAACCTTGCCGAAAACTTCATCACGGTAGGAGCATCCCAACATGAGCGACAAACCCAAATGCCTGATGGCCGTGACGAAACGGGTTCACGACGGCTTCTTCACTCCGGCCCTGCTTGACGAGGCCGAGCGGCTCGTCGACCTGAAGACGACTGTCGTTCACAAGGAAGCCAGGACCGAGTTCGAGGAATGCGTCCGCTCGTTCCGGCCGCCGCTCGTCGTGACGGGCTGGGGGTCCCCCCCCTCACCCAGAGCCTCTTTGAAGGCGCGGATCGGTGCGTCAAGCTGCTGATCCATACGGCCGGCGCCGTGCGGCCCTATATCGAGAAGGCCGTCATGGAACAGGGCGTGCGCGTGACGAACTGGGGCGACGTGGCGGCGCCGTCGGTGGCCGAGGCGTCGCTGATGATGATGCTCGCCTCGCTGCGCAAGGTCCCACAGTACCACAACATCCTCCATGCACGGCGCGGCTGGCGCGAAGACGGCAAGACACCCGAAGGGCTGTTCTACAAGAAGGTCGGCTTGCACGGGTTCGGGCGCATCTCGCGGGCGCTCGTCAGACTGCTCGAACCGTTCCATTGCGACATATCAACCTTCTCGCCCCACGTGCCCGATTCGCTGCTCGCCGAATACGGCGTGCGCCGTGCCGACACCCTCGAACAGCTCTACGCCGACAGCTATGTCGTTGTCGTGCTGGCCTCGAAGACCGATGCGAACCACCATATCGTCAACGACCGCATCCTGGCCCGCATGCCGGATGGCGCGCATCTCGTGCTGACCGGCCGCGCCGCCGTCGTCGACACCGAGGCGCTCGCCAACGAGCTGCAGCGCGGCCGCCTGTACGCCGCGCTGGACGTTTATGAACGGGAACCGCTTCCCCCCGATTCCCCGCTGCGCGGGCTCGACAACTGCATGCTCCTGCCCCACCACGGCGGGCCGACCGCCGATCTGTACGTCGAGATCGGCAAGCTGGCCGTGCAGAACATCCGCAACTACATCGACGGCGCCCCGCTGCTCAACGAAGTCCCCCCGCACCTCTACGAACTCATGACCTGAGCCGGCGCCGGTTCGCCGGCGCCGGTGGCGAGGATGAACCGGGTGAGCGTGCCCGGGCGCTGTGCGGACAGGACGATCGGGAGCGTCGTGCCGGGAGTCCCCCTGCCGGCCGCCGGCGGCGGCCGGGCAGGGGGAGGAGGGGGAGAGGGGCGGCGCCGATTGGAGGGCAATCTTATTCCCCCACGGGACAAGCCCGTGGGGGCCTGGCCGCCGCCACGCTTCGCCGGACAAGCCCGTGGGGGCCTGGCCCTTCGGATTGCCTCGCCGGATAAGCCC
>JAFGHX010000088.1 GCA_016929905.1 Kiritimatiellia bacterium | reverse complement strand
CCTCTCAGCACCCGAAAATTTCTTGTTTTTCGTTGCAGCTTTCGATAACGAAGCCACTAAACGAAGACGGGGGCCACCCGCGCCGGGCTCCGCTATTCGCGATCCGAGCCCCGCTCCCGCCCCATCACGGCATAAGCGGCCATGGCGGCAAGCCAGAGCAGCCAGCCTGCGAGGGTCGTGTAGAACGGGCCGCGGGCCGGCCGGAACGCCATCTCGATCCGGTGCCGGCCGGCGGCTACGGGCACGGCGCGCATGATACCATACGCGCGACAGACAGGCGCCCGGCGCCCGTCGACGGTTGCCCGCCAGTCAGCGTCGTACTTGTCGGCGACCACGACCCAGCCGGGCGCGGGCGCGTCCAACTCCACCACAACGGCGTCGTCGGCGGGGCGGTGATAGGGCGCGGGGCGGTACGCCGGCTGCGCGTCCGCGCCGGCGCCGGCCGGCGCGTGTTCCTCTGCTGTCTTATCGAGCAGCACGCACGCCTGCGGGTTGACGCCCTGTTTCAGCTCCGCATAGACCTGCTCGTTGGCCAGGAACCGGGCGCGCGCGACGAACCACGCGCGCGGCATGGGTTCCGGCAGCTTGGAGCACACGATCCGCTGGCCGTCGCCCAGCGGCCACTGCTGAAGCGGGGTCAGCCCCTGCACGGGCCGGTCGCTCAGCGCGAACCGCACGTTGCACAGGCGGAACATGTCGAGCGGCTTCGCGGCAAACGCCTCGAAGAAGCTCATGTAGTCCGCCGGCGCCCGCGAAACGGCCGGAATGTCGATCGTCTCCAGGCCGCCGGCCCAGAACGTCAGGCTCATGAGGTTGTTGAAGACGCCGTGCCGGGCAAGGAACTTCACCCGTGCCGTGCCCTGCTCGCGCAGAAAATCGGTTATCGGGTTTCGCCCGTAGACGTGTTTCCAGTTGTACGGCTGCAGGTACTGCCGGTCGACCTGGACCAGGTCCAGGCTCATCGCGAGCAGCCAACCCGCGGTATAGACCGCGAGCAGCGGTCTGACCTCACGCCAGATCCGCATGGGCCCCGCCCATATACCCGCACAGCACAGCAGCGTCATGCACAGCGCACGAATCAGGGACGCCTTCAGGTTCGCGCTCACGATGTCGTTCTCGGCCAGCGCGCGCACAAGGTTCCGCGCGGAATCCGGGATCTGGGCGCCTTCGGCAAACATCTGCGGCAGGCTCTTCTGGTATTCGATGCCCCAGACCCCGGCGACGACCGCGACGATAACCATCACGGCCAGCACCGACACCGCGAACAGGCGTACCCGCTTCGCGGCCGGCGCCGGGAACGAGGAGCGGATGAGCGCCATGAATCGATCCAGCCCCATCGCCGACAGGACGGCCAGGCAGAAGGCGGTCACCCAGAGGAACTTGGCCGGGACGCGGAAATTGGGCATCAGCGGCAGCCGGTAAAGCAGCGCATACAGCGGCGTGTACCGCCCGCAGGCGAGCAGGAAGGAAACGAGGAACCCGGCCGCCCAGAACCAGCGCCAGCGCGACGCGCAGAAGCAGAGGGCGAAAAGGGCGAAAATGACGACCGGCACGCCGAGGTACATGCTGTCCAACCGGAAATTGAAGAACGGGCCGGCCTTCTCTTCGTAGTCCGGCGACCGCCCGAACCGGCCCCAGTACGGCGCCTCGGGCTCATGGGAGCGATACCCGAAGAACTGCGGAAAGAGGAACACGACCGCCTCTTCCGGCGGATAGGACCAGGAGGTGGCCCAGTCCCAGCGGGCTTTCGGGGTCTCCTCCTGGGGCAGGCCGCCCTCGATATTGGTGCGCCATGCGCTGCCCAGCGTCTGCATGGCAAGCACCACGCACAGGGCGCCGCCCGCCGCGGCGGCGCCCGCACTGCGGGCCGCATGCAGCGCCTTGGTCCGGCCCGATCCGCGGCGCAGGTGTTCGGCGAGCATCACCACACCGGCCGCGCCGTAGAGCAGGAGGAAGTAGACGAGGATCTGCTGATCGCCCGCCAGCAAGGCGGGCGCCAGCGCGGCGATCGCGAGCGCCAGCTCGTACCAGCGCCTGTTGCCGTACCAGCCCCAGAGGAAGTAGAGGGACAGGCACAGCCAGACGGGCGTCGCCAGTTTCGCGAGATGGCCGGCGTATACGATCGAGATGACCGGGCCCGCCAGCGGAAAGGCGAGCGCGCCCCAGAGCGCGCCCCATACGCCCAGCCGCATGCGGCGCAGGGCAAAGAACAAGGCCACGCCCGCCGCGCCCAGGTAGAGCGCGTAGCACAGCGTGATGCTTCGCTCGGGCGGAAGCAGGCCGATGAGGAAGTAGTGCGGCGAGACCGGGTACCGCCCGCGGCTCTGGCCGAGCCACCAGGTGGTGAGCCAGGCGCCCATCATGCCGCGCGGGAAACTGCGCTGGATCTCCGCCGCCGCGCCGTAGGAATCGTCATTCGAGATCAGAGCCGTGTCGGACTGAACCAGGAAACGCAGGAACAGGGCAAGCGGCAGAATCACGAGCACGGCGACCGCGAGCCACACCCATTTCTTTGAGTCCGTCACGTGAAGCCGCCTCCGTCGTGCGCCGTCTCAACGCAGAAGTCCCCGGACTATACAGGCTCGGCCCGCAGACGGTCAATTCCGGAAGCTGCGGATGTCCCTCCAGCCGCGCGGCCCGGCATGCCGCTCGACGATCCCAACGAATTCTGCTATCGTCCCGTGCAGTCGTGAGTTGATGGGGAGGCGGACGGGCTGGAAAGCCCGTCCCACGGGGAGCCACTCCGCCGTCCGAATGTAGGACGGGCTTTCCAGCCCGTCCCGTGCAGTCGTGAGTTCATGGGGAGGCGGACGGGCTGGAAAGCCCGTCCCACAGGGAGCCAGTCTGCCGTCCGAATGTAGGACGGGCTTTCCAGCCCGTCCCGT
>JAFGHX010000087.1 GCA_016929905.1 Kiritimatiellia bacterium | reverse complement strand
CGAGTGCGATTAGGAACCGAGAGGAAATCCGCTCCTTTCCCCGATCGTTATCTCACTCGTAATCTCCTATCCCGGCGGAGCCGCCCCGACGCTCAGTGGCCCCCGCTCCGCGCTTGATTCGAGATTACGAGTGCGATTAGGAACAGAGAGAAGATCCGCTCCTTTCCCCGATCATAATCTCACTCGTAATCTCCTATCCCGGCGGAGCCGCAGCGGTTCTCAGTTGCCCCCGCTCCGCGCTTGATTCGAGATTACGAGTGCGATTAGGAACCGAAAGGGGATCAGAGCCCCCTGCTGTCCGCGGGCTTCACGCTGCTTCTCCGCCACAACAGGAACCCTGCGCCAACCGCGAGGAGTGCGGCCGCGCCGGTCACGCAGCACCAGACGACCGGTCCGGATGCGGCGCTCCCGCGCCGCCTGGCCCGCTCGACCGCTTTCAGTCGCGCGGCGATCGCGTTGGCGTTCGCGTTGTCGCGGAGGAGCCGGCGGTAGAACTGTTCCAGGTTGTGAAGCAACGCCACCAGGTTCGGGTCATCGGCTATCCCGGCCTTGTCGTAGACGGCCAGGGCCTCCCGATAGCATTCCAGCGCGATATCCGGCTCCGCCCGTTTCCGATGCAGCGCCGCCAGATTCGCCAGGGTCGTCGCCACGGCGCCCGGCAGCGCATCGACGTGCCTGCGCCGGATCCGCAGCGATTCCAGATACGCGCTCAGCGCCTCCTCGTCGCGGCCCTGCGCCGCATAGAGCAAGCCAAGCCCGTTCAGCGTATCGGCCACATCGAGATGCTCGGCATCCAGCAGCCCGCGCCGGGTCTGCAAGGCTTGCCGGTACAACGACTCCGCCCGTTCGTACGCCTGCTCGCGCCTGAGCACACAGGCCAGATTGTGTTGCCACAACGCGACGCGCAACGGATCGGAAAACGGGTCTTTCTCCAGCCGCTCCAGCGCCGGCTCCGCGATCCGACGCGCCTGCGCCCAGTCGCGCGCGGCATAGGCCGCACTGTAGCGCGCCACGTCGTCATCCGCCCCCGCTGCCGACAGATCGGCCCCACGCGAGACGCCCGCCAGCAGCACGGCGAGCGCCAGATGCGTCACCGCTGCCCTGTACAGAGACGGGGAAGGGCTCAGGCCATATCGAAGCGCAGCCCCGATCAGAGTGATGCCGGAGAAGGAGATCGGCGAAACAACGGCATGCTCAGAACACATCATACACAAAGGGTGCCTGCCGCGCCGGCAGCCACAGGTCCACGTAGACTTCCAGGACCTTGCCCAACCCTGTATTGTCGGCGAGCCAGAGCAGCGGACAGTAAACCGACTCGAACAGCCACCCGGCGCGCGGATAATACTGGACCAGCCGCACGGCCGGCCCCAGGCTCAGCACGTAGAGGAGCAAGAACGCAAGCATGCCGAGCACCAGCATGCCGCCCGGACCAAGCCGACTGTGGCTGTCGTCGTTGCGCTTCACAGACAAAAAGAAAAGGACCGGGGAGCAGGTAGAGGGGCCGTAGCTCCCCTCCGACCGTTCACACAGCGTGCCAGCGCATGAGTAGCGCTCCCCAGTCCGGACCCATACTGTATCAAACGGCGAAGAGGTTGGCTAGCGGAAAAAACGAAAAATTGCCAGATGGCTTGGACAACGAGACGAGCCAGCCGCAAGAAGGCACAAGAGGCGCAAAAAGGAGGCGTACAGCGAGGGAATGACGTGATCAGCGCAAACCAATATCTTGCGGTCATGTTCACGCCTTCGCGCACGCCGCGCGCTTGTGCGCGCGTGTCACGATGAACGTCGCGGTGTACCGGCCCAGCAAGTCCTGGTTCGCGTCGGGATAGCGGTCCTCATAGAACCCGACGATCACGAAGCCCGCCTGTATCTGGCCGCCGATCAGCGCCTCGAGCGTGTGCCCGAACTCGAGCGGGGCGCCGGCCCGCCTGCGTTGGGCCAGTTCCGCCTCGGAAAGGGAGTCGGCTTCCGAATACGGCAACGCGTGCGCGACAGTCAACTCGCCGCGTTCATAAGCGCCGGCATCGAAAACGTGGACCACCGGATTATCGAACCCTGCCAGCAATGCGCCGCCCGGCCGCAGCACGCGCCAGGCTTCGCGCCATACCGGCTCGACGTCCGGCACGAACGTATTGGAGACCGGATGCACGATCAGGTCGAACCCCGCGTCCTTAAAGCAGCTCAAATCCCGCATGTCGCCCTCGACGGTACGCAGCGCGAGCCCGTCCCGCTCGGCCACGCGCCGGTCCTGCTCGAGCTGGCGCGGCGAGTTGTCGAGCACCGTCACCTCGGCGCCGGCGGCCGCCAGGATCGGCCCTTGCTGACCGCCGCCGGAGGCCAGGCACAGCACGGACGTGCCCGGCAAAGGCGGGAACCAGTCGCTCGGCACCGGGCGCGCGGGGGTCAGGAAGATCGCCCAGCGCCCGGCCCGCGCATCGGCCACCTGTTGCGCCGAGACCGGCACCGTCCACGGATTCCGCTTCGCCACCTGCCGATCCCATGCCTCGCGATTGTGTGTTCGGATGTCCATAGCCGCCGCGTCCGGGTCCGGATGTATGCAAAATGGAAGCGTAACTCTGATGGGACCGGTGCGCCACCGGAAAATGGGCGATGGGCGATGGTCAATGGTCGATGGTCAATGCTCGCAGCCTTGCGTTCCCACCCTCTTTCTGCTAGTCTTATTCCCCATGGGCGAGTCCGCTCCCCGTTTTTCATTTTTCATTTGTCCCGCCACAGGCGGGTCTGTGACATTTTTCATTGTCCTCGCCCGTGCCCCGGTAGCTCAGGTGGACAGAGCGACGGATTCCTAATCCGTAGGTCCCAGGTTCAAGTCCTGGTCGGGGCATTCTTCCGCGCGGCGCGGAAAGATGTCAGGAAGAATGTGGGTTGACTATCGATTTCAGATCAGATGGGGCAGTGCTCGCCAAAGAGGTCGGCGTAGCGCTTTCGGGTTTCCGGCTTCGCCATGGGCAGATCGTTCTCGTGATCCCAGTACAGCAAGACCTCACGTGCCTTGCCAACGGTAATGCGACCGCAATCCACCATCAACTTCAAGAGATCCAGCGTTCCCCAGCACCTGATTCCGTGCGCGTCCGCGACCTGCCGGCAGTTGCGGTCGTCTGTGACCACGGGGATATCCCGCACAAACCCCACGGCGAGCGCCTTCAGATCCTCCGGTGCAACCAACAAGCCGTGATGCTTCACGTACCCCGCCAAGAACGAGAACGCCGTGTCGGCCTTTGGCGCCCACTTGCCCTTGCTGGCGTAGCGCTTTTTGCGACGATCCTCTACATACCTCTTCTCGTTGACCCACTCGAACTTGTTCCTCAACCTTGAGCTTGTCAGGTACTCGTCATCCAACACCGCAAGCACGAACAGAGAATATCGGGGCGGCGTCCCGAAAGACTCGGCCAGCAACGGATGGATGGAACGAGCGAGCCGGAAATAGGCGCAACTATCCAGGAGGATCACTCTGGGGGCCGGGCTCACTGGCGAAGGCCCTCCGCGAGGGCCTTCGCGTCCGGCAGGGACATGCCAAGGACCTGGTGGATGAAGTGTTCCGCACCGGCCTCGGCCCCGCAAAACGCCGCGAGTGCTTCGAAGAACTGACTCTTGAAGCTGCGGCGTGCAATATCCGCATACTGGCGGGGTTCGGGCCGCGTCTTGCCCAGCAGCGCGGTGGCGATGGTGTTGTAGCCTTTCGCGAAGTTCCTGGTCGCCCCCATGAACGCACTCTCCGCCCCCAGACCGACAGACTCCAGTCCGCGAGCGCGCTCGTATTCCTGAATCGCACGCCTCATCGTGTACGGCGAAATCAGGTATCGGGACGCTTCCTCACGAACCATGTTGATCCGCGTTCCAACGTCCCGGCTTCTCTTCAGACGCTCCCGCAACCGCGACGCCAGGGCTTCGGGGAACAAGAGGGCCTGCGCAAGAGCATCCGCGAAATCCTCGCCCGGTTCCCCGCCGAGAGTGGGAGCGAGCGCATGCCCGAGTTCATGGGCCATCCAGAACTTGAAGTCGATCGCGTTACTGTCGAGATTGACGAATACCCACGTGATGCCGGAATCCGGGAGATGTATGTTCAGCGCGTTGCCGTGATGCTGACGGTCGCCCCACAATACCGGAACGATCACCGCATGCAGACGGTTGAACTTGTCGATCAGGTCCTCGAACTGGATGACCTTCTCGACCTCCAGCCCCATTTCCGCGCGCACGTCCGCGGCCACCTGCTGCACATAGGGGTAGTCCGTACGCGGCGCCTTCAGAACCGGTGCCGCCGCCAGTGGCGGCGCAGGGAGATACTTGACGAGACGTTTGAGCAATTCGCCTGTCTCGCGCGCGTTGTCCAGGTGGACATCGCGCGTCCTGCGGGCCGCCTTCCGACGAAACGAAACCACAGGGACCGCCGAGGGAACCGGCGTCACCACCATCTCGTCGAACGTCAACCCCAACAACATGCCCAGCCTCAGCAACTTGTCGGGCTGGGGCGCCGAATCGCCCCGAAACCACTTCGAGACCGCTTCCCGGCTCACATCCAGTCGCCGCGCCACTTCCGCCTGCGTCAGACCCGCCCGCGGCAACGCATCCGCCATGACCTGAAGATTGAGGGATTTGATCATCCGTCTCCTCCCGCTGTCACACCGGCCCCATACTCGGCACTGCAACCACGCCACCTACCCGGCAGCTGTCAACTATTGTCAACCCTGCCGCGTTTGCTGTCAACCCAAATCTCTGTTATCAAACAGCGGACCGTGAGCCGGGGGCAGAAACGACGTCTGGCCGTCCCGGTCTACCGTGTATGTCATCCCTGCGAGATCAGAGCCCACTGACAAGGATGCGGACCCGCGGCTCGCGAGGAGAGGCTGTCTCAAAGCCGGGGAACAGCCCTTTCGGCCTGAGGCCGATCAGCCTTTGGCTGAACGGGCTTGACAACAGACCATGCCAACCACCAGATATGCCGTTTGTAGTCAACGCCGTAAGGCGTGTGGCAACGTACGACTGGGGTTTTGAGACGGCGTCAGGGTGCTGGGCTGCCTCGCCGCATTCAGGTGGCGCAAGTCCTCAGCGTGTCACTCCGCGTTCGATACGTCTATCAGGTGCATCCAGGCGGGGCGGTTGCCGGGAGCGCGTCTGTCCAGCGTGAACCTGAGCACTTCGCCGGAGCGCCGCACTTCGAAGGCGAGCTCGAACCCGCGGGCCTCCGCGACTTCCTTGGCGACCTCCAGAGTCCAACCAGCGTCCGTACGGACGATTGCGTAGAGCGCATCCTTGCTGACGAAACGGGGTCGAACCACGAAAATGGAGCGAACTCGGCAGTTCTGGGCTCCATATTGTGGTTTGGTGTGTCTTAGCGAACGTTTTCGGTATGCGTTAAGCTGGGGGCGCCGTCCGCAAAGGATGCGGGCCCGCGGCTCGCGAGGACGCTCGCCCTCCAGCGGTGCGCCGTAGCCATCGGCTCATCCGATGGAGGGCGAGCGTCCTCGCGAGCCGGGTGCGGCAATACGCTCCTGAACGCCGAGAATGCCTGAGCTTAAACGATTCATATCAAAGTCCTCACGACAGCAGGCGCACCCCGGATCCAGCAGGTCACGATCAGCGCAACAGCCATCGTCGCCAACAGTGCCGGCACTGCTGCAGCAACGCGAGTACGAGGCAGCCGGAGAAGAGCCTGCCGCTCATTCCTGCCACTCGCGGCAGGCCTGATTCAGCTCAGCCCGCCCATCCCCGGCGACCTTGATGCGGAGACGCCATCTATGGTCACCGCCTGGACACGGCACTTGTCTTCCCTCGCGCGGACGCCTTGGCTTCGCGGTCAACGAGATGCCAGAGATGATGGCAGTAGGCCATGAGTTCGTACGGGGGCTTCATACCGCCTTCAAACGTACGAACGGACACGGCATAGCCGAGATAGCGCAGCGCGAAGTCTCTGGCCCGCTCGAAGTCGCCCGCCTCCGAGAGCTGTTTCACCGCGGCTGCCACCTCGCCGTAGGGGAAGACGCAGTACCGTGTTTTGTTCGGATCGGGCAAGCGGCTGGGCGTCGGATCCGCCGGCGAGGTGGGCCAGCGCCGTGGTTCGTAGGCCGCAAGGCGTTGGGCAAGATTCTCGGTGTCTACTGGCGCCTTTTCGCCTGCCCGCTTGCGATACTCGGCGACGGCGTTGCGGACCCAAGGGTCGTCGCCGTGCAGCCAGGCCAGCGCTTCGTAGAAGAAGGCCGATTCCGGCAGCGGCGCGAACCGTTCGCAGGCATCCCATAGGATCCACAGCTCGCGATCTGAAGGCCGAGACTCGAGCTGCACCTGCACTTTGCCGCGATGCCGCGTGTCGGTGTTTCCAACTTCCCACTCTCCGGCGCCGGCACTCACGGCGCGCGTGTCGACTCGTCCGTTCCGGGGGGATCGACCAGCCCGAGATCCTGCCCTTCGAGCCCGAATCGCCATTCGTATTCTGCCGGTCGCCACAGCAGCCGTCGATGAACCCAGCCCCTTGCCCCTCTGCTGATGACCGACCCGTACCCCTTTTCCGAATCGGCGGGCACGTAATGGAAAGGCGCGCCCCACGCATCGAGCGGGATCCGCGTCATGACGCCATGACTGTTGGCGGAGAGCAATTCGGGCAGCGAGCCCGGGCAGTGGCCATGCTGCAGACAGAAATGGTACGTCGCCCAGACGACATCGCGGGCCAGGCGTTCGGTGCGCCGCTCCTTGCGGTAGTCGAACCAACTGATCAAACCGAGGCCCAACATGAGTGCCGGCACCGAAAGCGTCCATCCCGCATCGCGCAGCGTGAATGGCGCCGACGGACGCGGCTCCGGCGCGGGCTCGGCGCCGGAGCCTGGGGGTCGGCTCTCGGGGCCGCCGGCCGCAGCCGGACAGCCGTTCTGCCGCCCCGACAGGCCCGGTTTTCCGCCGGTTTCCGCTATCCATTTCCAGTTCTTGTCTTTGCGCCGGGAACTTGGGATACTAGCCTGATCTATTCACGAGCCATCTGCTGCGGGCACGGATAGGGCGGCATCTAAAGGGTTCCGTGCCGGCGGCCGAGGGGGACGAGCCGCATGATCCAGTCTGTTGACAGTGCAGCCGATGTAGCCTGGCCGAGGAAGACGCCGTGGGCCGTCTTGGTCATTTTCTGCGCCTGCGTGCTGGTGTGGGCGGTATGCGAGTTGATCTGCGGCCGGAGTTCGGGGCTCGAGGCGTTGCTCTGGGCCCAGGGCTCGCATGCGGACCCCAAGATTCTGCTGCTGAACGTGGGCTTCCCGCTGGCGCTGCTCGCGGTTCTGGTTCTGGCGGTGGGCAAGCCTCACACCGGGCTGCGTGTCTCGCGGCTGGCCCTAGCCGTTCTGCTGTTCGTCGTCCCATCCCTCGTCCTGCTCGGGGTGGTCTACTGGTCGGTCTACGGGTCGGAGTACGCGGCATTCGTGCTGGCCGACCGGGTCTGGTGGGTGCGCTGGGTGTTGTGACGTCGTCATCTCAACCTGAAGGCCCCAATATCTTTGTCGTCGTCTTTGTCCAGATCAGTCGTCGTAATCATTCTCGTAATCAGCACTCGAAACTCGTGCGTCGTAACCATCGGGCGTAGCCCGTCACCGAAATGATGATAAGGTGCGTTGACCACCCATTGCCGCAGAAGACGGCTGATTGCGAGAATGATTGCGAGAATGATTGCGACGGTTGACTGAGAGGGACTCCACACCGTGGACTGGTACTACCTACAAGGCGATCAGCGCATGGGGCCGTGCTCGATCGACGAGATCAAGAGACGGCTGGCCGCAGGCACGCTCACGCCGGAGACCCGGGTCTGGACCGCAACGCAAGGCGACAAATGGCTCAAAGCATCGGAAGTGCCGGACCTTAAGGTGAAGCCCAGGCTGCGGCTGGCGCAACAGCCCAGACCGTGGGAACCGGCGCCGACCACGACCGCCCCGCCTCTGGGTATGGAACGAGGCGACAACGTAGCGGCCAGCGTGGTGTACGAGCGCAAGTTGAAGAAGGCCGAACTCTATCTCGGCAAGCGCATGGAAGAGCGGGCGTCGAGGCGGTACATTGAGGCCGAACTGCTGACGCAGGGACTCCGGCGGTCGGATGTCGACCGCCTCCTGGATGAGGCGTTCCAGGGTCTCAACGCCGACTACCGCAAGAAGGGCCTGCTCGAGATCGGCACCACGATCGGTCTGTGGCTTCTGCTGTTCGCCGCGCTGGTCCTGCGCACGCTGCTGATGCGCAAGCCGTTCACCGACACCTTCATGCTGCTCTGCCTGCTCGTGGCGGTGATGGGCACGTTCTGGCTGTTCCGCGGCTTCTTGCGGCTCGTGTTCGGCAGCAAGCGCCGGCTCGGCCTGATCGCCGGGCTGCTGACAGTGGCCGCGACCGGGGTGGCCGCCTTCTTCGTGGTCAGGGCGATCATGGCCGGCGCGGCCGGGGCCGCCGCGGACGGATCGGGATCCGCCGGGCAAGCCGACGCGGGGGCTCCGGGCAATCTGACCGTCGTGCGGCCCGGCCATTACATACAGGTCTGGAAGGCGCCGGCCTCGTTCGCCCGGAGAGGCGTTTGCGAAATCCGCATTCAACACGCCGCCGCCGGCTCCGCGGGCGCCTTCCGCTTCACCGTCTGGACGGACCTCAACCGGGACGGACGCCCGGACACCGAGATGGTACGGTCGACCGATTTTTCCGCGCGCCGGGCGGGCGACTGGAGTACGTGGACATTCAACTTGCCTGGCGGCGTGATCTTTGTGGGCAACGGCTGGCCGAAGTCGACCACGAAGATCTTCTACCAGACCGGGGGCCGGACCCCTGCGCATTGCACGGAGCTGGGTGACACGGTGTTCTACTCGCGCGACCCGGCCGGCACGCCGGCCAGTCAGGCCCGGCCGCGATTCACGAGTATCCAATTGCGGTTCGTGGGCGAGAGGTAGCGCGGCGCAGGATCAGCCCTGCTTCGGCACGCGCGTCTCGAGCCGTTGCAGGAACTCGTCGAGCCATTCCGGGCGGCCGTAATGTCGGCCGAAGCGCGCGGGGATGTGTGCCTCGGCGTGGCAGTCGGAGCCGCCGACGGAGAACAGGCCGTGCCGGACACAGTACCGGCGGTACTTCTCCGTATACTCGGGCGGAATGCCGCCGTGCGCGCACTCGATCCCGTCCAACCCCAGCTCGCAGCGGATGGCGTCCATCCTCGGCTCGTTGTATTGCTGGAAGTAGCCGAACGGGTGTGCGATGGCCAGCAGCGCGCCGGCGCGTTTGACGGCGGGCACCACTTGATCGGCAGCGGGATAAGGCGGAAAGGGGCGCGCGTTGCGGAGCCGCTGCAGGAACGGCACGTAGTCGTCTTTGCTCGAAATGAAGCCCTGCTCCAGGAAATACGCTCTGAGCATCTCGTTCTTCACGTGCGTGTTGCCCTGCACGGCGATCGTCCGCGCCGGCCGGTAGCGGCGCAGGAGTGCGAGCCGATCTTCGTCCGTGAACGGCAGGCCGATCGCGTGCATGGCCGCGGAGATGGCCGCACCGCAGGCGCGCTGCCACTCGTGATAGATCCGCCAGACTCCGCTCAGATCGCCGGCGCTTTCGGCAGGCAGCCCGTAGAAGAGCAGGTCGCAGGTCCCGAACCGGGCGGTGACGGTCAGTTCAGCGGCGGGCACGAACCGGACGAGCGGATAACGCCGCGCGCATGCGGTGATTTCCGGCAATGAATCGAGGACGTGGTGATCGGTCATGGCGATACAGGTGACGCCTTGCGCCTGCGCGGCCCGGAAGTAGGCTTCCGGCGTCGCGAGCCCGTCGTAGCTCCAACAGGTATGCAGGTGCAGGTCGAACCCGGCGCTCGGCGGCTGGTCTGGGATGATCGCAGGCATTCGGACTGGACGCCCTCCCGGTTGGCACAGATAATACCGGATGCGCGCGCAGAAGGAAAGGGCGCGGCGACGCTTGGTGCGATGACCGTGCCATGCTCGTGTTCTTGCCCGCGAAAAGGGACGCCTTCGCTCCGTGCGCAACGCCTCGTGAGGACCGTGGGTTGAAAACGACGCGATGGTTGATGGCCGCCCAGCTCATGCTGGCTGCGCATGTTGCGTATGGGGCCGGCGGCGGACAGGCTGCCTCGCCGGCGGTGAAGGCGGGCGCGTACTACTTCGACGGGTGGACGGGCAAGACGACGCGCTGGCATCTGCCGGACCGGTTGAAGAACGAGTTCGGCCACCGCAAGCCGGTCTGGGGTTGGGTGACGAGCACGCCCGAGATCGTGCGAAAACAGATCGACTGCGCGGCCGATCACGGCCTGCAGTTCTTCGCGTTCTGCTGGTATTGCCCGGAAGGGCCCGAGAAGGACACGCCGCTAAACAATGCGCTGGACCTGTTCCTGACAGCGCCGAACCGGACGCGGCTGCAGTTCTGCCTGCTGGTGGCCAACCATGCGGGCTACAGCATCGGGCCACAGGACTGGGACGCCTGCTGCGCGCGCTGGATCCGCCTGTTCCGGCACGGCTCCTGTATGCCTGGAACGAGTATGGGGAAGGCGCCTATCTGACGCCCACCGAGCAGGACGGCGACGCGTATCTGGAAGCCGTCCGGCGCGGGCTGGCAGCGCCGGGTCACGAGGTGGAACCATGAGCACGGTTCGGAAGGTGGACGTGGAGTATCTGCGGTACTTGTGGCCGATGCGCCACTATCTGATGCGGACGAGGACCTCGCGCAGGGCGCGCGGACAGAGGAATACGCGGCCGGCGATTTTCCGGCCCGCGTCTATGCGGCCCGGTTCCCGGCTGGCTAGTGCCGTGTCCCAAAAGCAACTTGAGGCGAGCGTTACCCGCAACCGAAGTAGGCCGGGCGTCCCCGCCCGGCCCTCTCTCGCCCGTGCGCGGCCGAGGACGACCGCGCTACTCGGATACACGCGGAAGCGTGTATATGGCCACGAGTAACACAAAGAAGGGCGTTGCGTGAAGGCGGTTTCCAGCGGAGCGCAGAGGGCGAGCCGGCCCTACATAGTGGCCAGCGCGTTGTATCTGGCGTTTCTGATCGTCATTGTGGTTCTGGCGAATCTGGGGGTCGGGCGCTGGGTATTCACGGCGTCGACGCTGGTTCCGTTCGGGGACAAGTTCTGTCACATGATCCTGATGGGACTGTTCTCGTTCCTGCTCAACTCCGCGCTGCGCTGCCGAACGGTCAGGCTGGGCAGAGCACGCATGCTGCTCGGCAGCCTGCTCGTTTGCGTGCTGGTCCTGGCGGAGGAACTCTCGCAGTTCTGGGTAGCGAACCGCAACGTGGAGTTCTACGACCTGCTGTTCGACGTGCTGGGGATTTATCTGTTCGGCTTGCTGGCGCGGTGGAATGAACGGATGAAGGCGAGGCGCGGGTCTTGACACGGGACAGGGCCGATCCGATAATCCGGGGTACGACGGCACCCTCCCCTGTTGTCGCCGGAGGAGAACAGCTTATGGAACCGCTGGACGACGTCCGGGCGTTGTTGACCGAGACGCGCGACCTACTGAAGGACCACGCCGCGAAATGGGAAGCGGCGTACCAGGAAGGACAAGAGAAGCAGGCGGAAGCCGACCGCCTGCTCAGGCGCACGAAGCGCGGCGGCTGGATTCTGATGGCGATCCTGGCGGTGTTTCTAATCGTGATCTACGGCGCACCGTACCTCACGCTGTTCGTCGGCGGCACCGGGCGAAGCGGGGCCCCCGCCCACCTGCTGCGCATGAAACACTTCGAAGCACGGTACTGGTTCCAATACAACCTGAACGAAGCGGCGCTGGCGTCGAACCGGTTCGGGGAAACCGCGAAGGCTGAGGACTTCGTTGAACGGTTGTACAAGGCCGGTGCGCCGGCGGTCTATGTGACGAACGTGCGGGACGATCCGGACACGCAGCGCGAGAAGGGCGGGCCGTACGGCGACGCCCTGATCGTTGTCCTGCCGAACGACCCCGCCCAACGGGCCGAGTTGTTCAGAATCCATGCGGCGGAGACGAAAGGAGAAGGGTTCACCCCGGAGCCGGACAGCGGGCAAACGGAGCTGTTCTTCCGGTGGGACTGACGGGGCCGATTCATGAAGATCGATTACTCTGAAAAACCCGGCGCGGACAGAGCCGCGCCCTCCAAGAACCCAACATGTTGCTTGTTGATCCAATGGAGGGCCGGCCTCAGTGCCGGCCGCACGGGTTCTTCAGCGCAATCGAAGATCGATCGCTCTACGGCTCCGCTCACGGGCTGCGCCCCACGCAAAGACGGCGGCGTTCGGCCGCGATGAGGTTCGCGCGTGAGTTCGCGAGTAAGTTCTCGAGGAAGTTGGAGAGTGAGTTCGCGAGTAAGTTCTCGAGTAAGTTCTCGAGTAAGTTGGGGAGTGGGTTCAGGGAGGTTAATGGATGGCGCGCTCGACCGACGAATCGCATCTGAACGCACTGTCGATCTGCTATTTTGTGTGGGCCGGGCTCATGTTTCTGTTTGCGTGGATCCCGCTGGTGCACGTGTTCATGGGGCTGCAGATCGCCCGCGGCAAGCTGCCGTTCTTTTTTCCCGTGCCGGCGGGTAAAGACGGGCCTGAGTTCGACTTCCCGCCGCAAATCGGCTACGTGTTCGTAGCCCTGGGCGTGTTTTTCATTTGCATGGGTGTCACGTTTGCCTTCCTCAACCTGCTGGCCGGCTTCCGGCTGAACAGCCGGAAATCGCGCGTGTTCACGATCGTGATCGCGTGCCTGAACTGCCTGCAGTTCCCGTTCGGGACGGCGCTGGGCGTGTTCACGATTGTCGTGCTCTCGCGCCAGAGCGTGGTCGCCCTCTACGCGCAGGCGAACGCAGGCGGAACCGGCGGGGCGCCGCCGCCTGTGCCGGGCGGGGGCTGAGCGCCGGCTTCCGCTTTCCGCCGCGGGCGGACCTTCGGCGCTGCGAGATGCCGGAGCGGCATGTCTGCGGGGCGTGATGGGCGTCAAGATGCGGGGTGCTGAAGCCGAAGAAGTGTTCCTGATGGGCAACGCTGAGCAAGAGAACCGACCGGCCGATGGCCCGACAGCAAGGCCGGGCTGGCGCACGGCGGCCAGAGTGTCGCTGATCGCCTTCCTCACGGCGGTTGGCGCGCTGGCGCTCGGCGTGGCGGCGATCTGGACGGGCCTGCGGCCGGGCGGCGGGTTCTTCCCGGACATTGAGGAAACACACGCGATTGTGGCCGCGCTGTGCGCGCTCGGCGCGCTGCTCGGAATCCCGACGAGCATTGTCAGCGGGCTCATTGCCGTGCGGCACCAGCGGGTCGTGCTCTGGTGGGTCGTCCCGCTCGTGTGTGTGGCCGCGCTGGTGATTGGGGCTATCGTGGATGCCGTCTCGTGAGACTTGGCGGCCGGCAGATATGGGACGGAGTTGGACTTCGAGCAAGTTCGCGAGCAAGTTCTCGAGTAAGTTCTCGAGCAAGTTTGAGAGGAGGCCCACATGATCGGCACACTGCCCGGCGAGGTGTTGGAGGCGTTGCTGGAGACGCTACCGGTCGAGTTCTCGATTGTCGACGCGGAGGACAAGGTCGTGGCCTGGAACCGGCATGCGACGCGGATCTTCAAGCGGCCGGAGTCGGTAATCGGCCGCAACGTGCGCGACTGCCACCCGAAGAAGAGCCTGGACAAGGTGGAGACGATCCTGCGCGAGATGAAAGCGGGCGAACGCGACAAGGCACGGTTCTGGATCGACCTGCCGCTCGGTCCGAACGGCGAGAAGCAGAAGGTACTGATTGAGTACTACGCGCTTCGCACGCCGGCCGGCGAGTATCTCGGCTGCCTGGAATGCTCGCAGAACATTGGCGAGTTGCAGGCGTTGTCGGGCGAGAAGCGGCTGTTGGATTGAAACTGGAAATTTGAAACTGGAAATTTGGCGGAGATGAAGACACTGATACCCATGCTGATCGGGTTCTATGTCGGGCTGTTCGGCTTCGTGGTGGGCTTCATTCTGACGCTGCTGTTTCCCGACTGCCCATCGGTGCTGATGCCGTCGGCGGTGGTGATGGCCGCCTCGCTGATCGGGCTGGCGCTGGTGGACAAGTCGAGCCGCGGCGCCCCGCCGAAGGCGGAGTAGTCTCTCGCCCGCCTTGTCCTGAGCGAAGTCGAAGGGCTCCCGAGCCTCGCTCAAGCGCGCGGAGGCGCGGAGCAGAGCTGCCCGCGAAAGGACGCGAAAGGGCTGGTTGGCCTGGCCGCGGTCTGTTCGCGGGCGAAGAGTTGTTGCGGGAATCGGAAGGCTTGCCGCGACGCCCACACGCCTGCGGATCAACGCCGGTTCATGCGCGTCGCGGCAAGCCCCGATTCCCGCAACGAGCGCCTTCCAGAGGCAGCCCTGGCGAATGCCACGACTCTGAGTTATTTGCGTCGGGAAAGGCTTGACCAGCGGGAGTCGTCCCGCCAGAAGGTCAGAATAACTGCGGTCGGCGGTCTGACCGTTGAAGCAGGTTCTTTTCTACCGAACAACCGGGCAACGTTGCGGGAATCGAGGCTTTCGCAACGCTGCGTTGCGGAAGCCTTTCGATTCCCGCAACAGACTCCTCGCGCACCGCACAGCCCGCGCGCAAGCCAAGCAGCCTTTTCGCGTCCCTTTCGCGCCCTTTCGCGGGCAACTCTGCTCCGCGCCTCCGCGCGCTCGAGCGACCCTCGGGAGCCCTTCGACTTCGCTCAGGACAAGGCGGGCGAGAGACACTTCCCCTACTCCGGCTTCGGCGGGTCGCGGTGGACGACGCGGCGTGCGAGTTCGCGGATGATCTGGCGGCAGCCGACGAAGAGGCAGACAACGACGAGCGCGAGCACGAACCCGCAGACCGCGAACTTCCAGGGCGCCGCCTCGTCAGTCCCGCCGGCCAGTGCGACGCCGAAGCAGCCGCCGGCGAGGAACGCGGCCAGGATGAAGAAGGGCAGCCCGCCCGCCAGCCGCCGCAGCAGGATCAACGCCGGCTGGCTGCGCAGGTCACGCAGGAAGTTCTTCTCGATGGTCATAGTCGCCCCTGAACGAAATTCCGATTCTCGACCTATGGAGTACGACGGTTGATTGTGGGTATCACCCCTTGGGAAAGACCTGCTTCGCCAGTTCAGCGACGGGGTCGTTACCGGTCAGCGGTCTGAGCCGGACGCGGAACGAGACGGGCTCGGGGTAGAGCCGGTACTGGTGGAGCGGGCCGGGCCCGCAGCTTGCGCCGCCGAGCCCGCACTGCCGATAGTCGAGGTTGAGCGTGATGGCCTCGCGGCGTTTCAGCTCGCAGGTATGGAACGCGCGTGTGAAGTCTTCGGCGGTATAGTGGTGCGCGCTGACCTCGACGACGGGGTCGCCGACGGCGAGCAGGCCCCTGCCCTCGCTGTCGCGCAGCGAGGCCCATCGCACGTCGGTACGGTTCCCGTTCTCCTGTGGCATGATGTAGGGCACGTACAGTTCGTCGACGGCGGTGGTATAGACGCCGACGGGCGCGCCGGTATTGCGGTCGATATAGTTCTCGTGCGGGCCGCGCCCATACCACGTGAAGCTTTCGAACCCGGCGGGCACCTGCATCACGAGTCCGATCCGGGGCAGGACGGGCAGGCCGGGGTCGGGTTTCAGCTCGGTATCGATGACGACATCCCCGCTGCCATAGACGGCGGTGACGGTGCGGCAGGAGAACCCGGCCTTTCGCCCTTTGGCGACATGCCGGGTTTCGGCGACGATCCGGACGAGTTTCGAGCTGACCGGCTCGATGGCGACGGACTTGACCCGCGCGAGCAGCGCGTCCAGCCCGGCCTCCCGCCACTGGGAAAGCAGCGCCTGCTTGCGCGGCAGGCCCTTGATCCCGTCGTTGTCGGTCGGGGCGCGCCAGATGTTGAGCGCGGGCCCGCGCTTGAGCAAATCGGTTCCCATCAGGCTGAACGCGCTGATCCGGGCCTGTTTCTTGTCATAGTCGAGCTGGAAATCCGCGCCCTTGACGACGGCGCGCAGGGCGGTCTGCCGGCAGGTGAGCGGGTCCATGAGCCCGCGATTGCAGTGCGGGCGCGGCGGCGTCTTGCAGGGCAGCTTGAACTGTTCGTAGGCGACGAGGTGCCCGCACGGCGCCCAGGGCGTCTGCCCGGCCTGGGTGAAGCTGATCGTGAGCCAGTACTCCGTGCCGGGCAGGCAAACGGGCTCGCGGACGGGGATCCGGACGATCTGCCGTTTCCGGGCCGGCGTCACGAGCCTGGGCAGGGCCCCGGACTGCAACACCTTCCCGTCGGCCTCCAGCTTCCACGCGCCGCGCAGGTAGCCGAGGTCGACGAAGAAATTCTTATTCGTGATCTCGAATTTCCCGGCGTCGAGGTCAACGGGTTCGATCCCCACGGGCTGGATGACCTTCTTGTACTCCCACATGGCGGGGTGCGGGGTACGGTCCGGCCAGATCAACCCGTTGATACAGAAGTTCATGTCGTTGATGCGGTCGCCGAAATCGCCGCCGTACGCCCAATAGTCGGTGCCGTCCCCGGCGGTTTTGCGCAGGCCCTGATCGACCCAGTCCCAGATGAACCCGCCCTGGTTTTGCGGGTAAGCTTCGACCGCATCCCAGTATTCCTTGAGGTTGCCGGTGGAATTGCCCATGGAATGGGCGAACTCGCACATGACGAACGGGCGGGTCGGATCCGGGTTCCGGCCCATCTTCACGACGAAATCGACGGTGGGGTACATGACGGAGTAGATATCGGTGATATGCGTGGGCGGGACGCCGCCCGGCACGCGGCGCGCGCCCTCATAATGAATGAGGCGGGACGGGTCGCGGTCGTGGATCCAGCCGTACATGGCCGCATGGTTCGGCCCGCACCCGGACTCGTTGCCGAGCGACCAGACGATGACGCTGGGATGGTTCTTGTCGCGCTCGACCATGCGCATGCCGCGGTCGACGAACGCGGCCTGCCATTCGGGGTGTGCGGCGAGCCGGTGCGCGAGCGCGTGGCATTCGACGTTGGCCTCGTCGATCACATAGATCCCGTACTCGTCGCACAGCTCGTAGAAGCGTTCGGGGTTCGGGTAGTGCGAGGTGCGCACGGCGTTGATGTTGAACTGTTTCATCAGCTTGACGTCCGCCTGCATGGACGCCTCGGTGACCGTCTTGCCGAGCCGGTCGTCGTGATCGTGGCGGTTCACGCCCTTGAGCAGGATCGGCTGCCCGTTCACGAGCAGCCGGCCGCTCGCGAGTTCGACCTTGCGGAAGCCGACCCGGCAGCGCTCGGCCTCGACCGTCCGGCCCTTGCCGTCGCGCAGTGAGAGCACGAGCGTGTAGAGGGACGGGCTCTCGGCGGACCAGAGTTTCGGCCGCTTGACCGGCGTTTCGAGCAGGACCTTGTGCCCGACGCCGGTCGCCTGGCCGACGACCCGTTCGCGCACGGGCGCGGCGAAGACCGGTTTGCCGCGCGCGTCGAACAGGCTCGCCTGCACGGTGTGCCCCCACGGGGCGGCCTCGCCGAACGCGACGACTTCCGCCGTCACGCGCAGCATGGCGTCGCGGTACTCGCCGTCCAGATCGGTCTGGACGAAGAAGTCGCGGATATGGACCGGCGGCACGGCGACGAGACAGGCATCGCGATAGATGCCGGCCATCCACCAGTGGTCCTGGTCCTCGAGATAGCTGGCGTCCGACCAGCGAATGACCTTGGCGGCCAGCACGTTCCGGCCCCGGCGCAGGCAGGCCGTGATATCGAATTCGGCCGGCAGCCGCGAGTCCTTGCTGAACCCGACCTCCCGGCCGTTCACATACAGATAGAAAGCGGACTCTACTCCGCCGAAGACGGCGAACACGCGCCGGCCCTTCCAGGCACCGGGCACGGTGAACGTGCGCCGGTAGAGCCCCGTCGGGTTATCGGCCTGCGGCACGTGCGGCGGGTCGCATGGGATCGGCATCTTGACGTTTGTGTAGATGGGCTTGTCGTAGCCCTGCATGGTCCAGTTGCCCGGCACCGTGATGTCGCCCCACGTGTGCGGGTCGAACGCGGGCTGCGCAAAATCCGCCGGCGCGTCTTCCGGTTTCTTGACGAGCCGGAACTTCCATGTGCCGTTCAACGAACGGACGAACGGGGACTCGGCCCGCTCGCCGCGCAGCGCCAGCCGCTGGTCCGGATACGGCACGAGTGTGGCGTGGGCTGGCTCTTTGTTCCGATCGGTCAGTTTCGGGTTTTCCCAGTCGTTCATGGTCTCGTTCTCCTGTGGGAAGGTCGGCGTCTTGGGCGAAGGCTTCTTCTGTAAAACCATTCTTGGGCAAAATGACAAGTTCTGTTTGTTCCGGAGAGAGACAATAGTATGTTCGCGGGCGATGATCAAGAAAACCGTCGGGAAACCGTCAGAGTTCCGGCTTTAGCCGGAAGCTTCGGCGGGGCTTCAGCCCCGCCTGCGCCGGGCGCACGCCCGGCGGGGCTGCGTCGAGGCGACCGCCTGCCGTCGAACGCCCGGCTAAAGCCGGGCGGAGGCTTCCGCCTAAAGGCGGAACTCCGACGGGAAATCAACACCACAAGACTCCCGACCCGCCGGACGACCTCATAATCCCCTGCCAACAGTTCGTCTACCTTCTTCCGATAGGCGTCTTCCTCCAGCGGCCATTTCTTCATGCTGGAATCGAGCACGACGTACTCGGCGTTTTTCACATCGGGGAACATGTAGATCTCCGCGCGCCGCGACAGGTGCGGAACCAACGGGCACTGTGCGGACACGGCGGCGTCGGGCGGGATTTCGCGCAGGTGCCGCGCGACCTCGCGCGCATGGGTGTCGGGCCGGAACCGGCGCAGGTGATGAATCGGCGACTTGCCGAAGAACAGGAGCACGAACAGCACGAGTATGGACATGGCCGTCGCCGACTCGCCGCCCGGCTTCACGGCCGCACGCGAGCGCAGGGCGCGCGCCAGCCGCCGGCACCCGAAGACGGCGGACACGAACACGAAGGGAATCATGGGCGCCGTATACTGGTAGTGGATGGAGTACTGCGCGGGCAACTCGCTCAGAATGCTTTGCAGAAAGGTGGGCAGCGCAAGCAGCAGGTGTGCGGGCGCGAAGACCGGCAGGAAGCCGACCGGGCGCAATACCCTGACGACAAATTCCAGCTTGGCGCCGGTGAAGACATGCCCCGCCACGTGGAGCGGGCGGGTACACAGGGTCTTGAGCATCGCGCCGAATCCATCGCCGAGATACGCGTAGCGATCGACCAAGGCGAGAAATGTTCGCCGAAGAAGTGACGGCCGAGAATGGAGCTGGACAGGCCGGCGCCGTGCGTCGCGTTCCATCAGACCTGATCGAAGATGCCCAGGTCGAACGCGTGCGATTGGAATGCCGCATGCCGCCGCAGAACGACGGCGCCCATGAGCAGGCCATACGCGGCCATGAACGCCCAGACGTGCCGGACGGAAGGCGTGCCCAGCGCGCGCCGGACAAGCCGCAGCGCACGCTGGATGCAGCGCAGTACGGGCAGTTCGTCCAGCGGCGCGCGACGCGAGAGGAGCACCCGGATGACCAGCACAAGGAGCAGCGCCGCGGCGGGAATATCCACCGAATCGAGAGTGACGCGCGTGCCGTTGACGGTGAACGAGCCGCCGCCGGTCAAGGCGAAGAGAAGAGTGACGGCGAAGAGGATGAAGGAGAGGGCATCGAAGACTCGCAGAGAAAACGGCTTGGCTGGTGTGCGTGTCATCAGGGACTGTCTTCTTCGTCCTGCTCGTTGTCCTGCTCTTCGCCCAACGCTCGTCTTGCTTCGGCCAGGTTCAACTCGTGGCGTATCGGGTCGCGACAGAGATTACGATAAAGGCGACGACAAAGACTACGAGAGAGATTACGACAAAGAAGGTGCCAGGCGGTTTCCTGCACGGAAGAGAGGCTACCCCGTCCGGATCACGGCCCCGGCCCGTTGGCGGGAAACGCGCTTCCCGTCCCAGGCCACGTGCCCGTTGACGACGACGGCGCGGATGCCGGCCGGGAAACTGTGCGGCGCATCGAACGTGGCGCGCTCGGCGATACGCGCGGGATCGAACAGCACGAGGTCCGCCCGCATGCCGGGCGCGATGAGGCCTCGATCGCGGATGCCGAACTTCCGCGCAGGCAGCGAGGTCATTTTCCGGACGGCTTCTTCCAGGCTCAGGAGCCGGCGTTCGCGCACATACTCGCGATAGATCCGGGGGAACGTCCCGTAGTTGCGCGGGTGCACAACGCCGCGGCGCGCGCCGACCACCCCGCCGTCGGACGCGATCATGACGGCCGGATGGCAGACGATCCGGGCCACGTCCGCCGGGCGCAGCGCGTGGAAGATGCAGCGCGGGTCGCCTTCGGCGACGAGGTCCATCGCCACCGAGGCCGCCGTCCCCTTCCGGGCGCCGGCCACGTCCGCCAATGACCTGCCGTTGAGCGAGGGGTCCGGGTCGAAGCGGGCAATCGTGATCCTGTCCGGGCCGCCGATCCAAGCGATTTTTCCGGCAACCTCCGCGCGGATCCGCCGGCGGACGGCGGCATCGCGCATCCGTTCGCGCAGCTTCCCGTCCTTGGCGCACCATGGTGGAATCACGACGGAACTCAGCCCGGTAAACGTGGCCGGGTACGGGTGCACGTCGCACGTCATGTCGACGCCCTGCGCGCGATACCGTTCGACCGCCGCGAGCACCGCCTCGACCCGATCCGGGCGGGTGCGGCCGCGTCTGTGCAGGATCTTGAGGTGCGAGATTTCGACGGCGATCCCCGCTCTTTTCCCGACCGTTGCGGCTTCGCGCAGCGCCTGGAACAACTTGCCGCCGGCACTGCGCTTGTGCGTGGCATAGACGCCGCCGTAGCCCGCGACCACTTTGGCGACGGCCACGATCTCATCGACCTGCGCGTAGGCGCCCGGGACGTAGAACAGGCCGGTCGACATGCCCACGGCCCCGTCCCGCATGGCGGCCTCGACCAGGCGGCACATCCGTGCCGATTCCTTGCGGGTCGGCCTGCGCTTCGCCGCGCCCATCACCCGCCCACGCACGCTGCCGTGCCCGACGAGCGTGGCGTAGTTCACCGCCGGCCGGCCCGCCTCGACCCGGTCCAGCATCGCGGCGACGGGCAGCCTGCTCCCCCCGCAATTACCCGAGACGACCGTCGTCACGCCCTGCCGCAGGATGTTCTCGGCGGCGGGGTGTTCGACGATGCCGTCGCTGTGCGTATGCACGTCAACGAAGCCGGGGCAGAGCACGAGACCCGCGCCGTCCACCGCGCGCCGCGCGCGGGCCCGGACCACGCCGACGGCGGCAATCCGTTCGCCGCGCACCGCGACGTCGCCGCCGTACCACGGATTGCCCGTCCCGTCACAGATACGCGCACCCTTGATCACGAGGTCCAGCATCAGTCCTCCTCCAGACGGGTTTGGCGAACCACGAATGGACACGACTGAACACGAATATCCGGCCCCATGCGGGCTTCGCCAGCCACCCGGCGCTCAAAAATCAGAGGGCAACGACTCTTCCTGCGCCTGAAACATGCTCGAGAACTTACTCGAGAACCCCGCCGCAGCGGCGGGATCGACAAAGCTTACGACCCGCCTACGCCCAGGGCTTCGGCGGGCAAGCGTCGCTTACGACAAAGCTTCAGCCCGGACATATCCGACGCCCGGCGCGCACTCAGCCACTCCGAACTCTCGGGCGCAGGTCAAGCGTCGGGCCAAGCGCGCCCGTTCGTGCGCCATTCGTGTGCATTCGTGTTCATTCGTGGTTCGAGTTCTTTTGGAACGGCACGAGCAGATCGTGCCGATAGAGCTGGCGCACCATGTGCACGTCGAGCGCATGGCCGGCCTTATAGGACAGCACGCTACCGACGAACCGCCCGGTATGGATCAGAGCAATGGCGGCGACGAGGTCGAGCGCGGCGCGGTGCCAGGCGGCCTCCAGCGATTTGCCCTCGTGCAGCATCTTGGCTTCGTTCCAGTAGGTGCGCCGCCCAGCGACGAGGATGTTGTGGCGGGTGTAGCCGAGATTGCGGATATCGGCCCAGATCTTGCCGAGCGTCTTGCAGTAGGCATACATCGACAGGGTCGTGTTCGTACGCGCCATCGCCCCGTAGCGGAACTGCTCGCGCGTGAGCGTGAACTGGATCCGCTGCCTGCCGATGGCGGTCGGGAAATCGATGGCGCAATCGATATCCAGCAGGGGCCGCCCGTCCTCGCGGGGGAGAAACGACAGGAAACTGCCGTGCGGCCCGAGCACGGAGACGGGTTCAGCGACGGTCACGACGGGGGCGGGCTGCGGCAGGGGCGCCCTGCCGGCCCGGTCAACCGCCTCGACCAGGTCGAGGCTGCCGCGGTCGAACAGGGGCGGGTCGCCGGAGTCGAGCCGGATCACGACGTTATCCAGCAGCATCCCGAGCCGCAGCGCGATGATGTGCTCGACCATCCGCACGTAATTGTGCGGCGACCCGCTGCGCAGCACGATGTTGCGCACGGTGGTCCAGACGTTGTACACGGAGATTCGGATCGGCAGATCCTCTTTCTGGTCGCTGCGCTCGAACCACCACCCTTCGCGCGTGGACGGCTCGAACGTGAGGGTGCGGAACTCGTTCCCGAAAAACGTGCCGGGCCCCGAGACCGACACGCTCTCGCGCAGCGTCGCCTGCAGCCGGTCGTCCGGCCCGACCTCGGTGGACAGGCGCGCCAAGTCCACCGGCTGGGCCGCCCACTGGTCGTATGAACGTTTCAGCGCGTCCGGACTCCCGGTCAACACTCTGCCGTAGGGTTCACTGCTCATCGTGGCAAGAAATCGCCGTCTTTCGATCTGTCGTTGTGCCCCGCTCACCCTTGGGCAGGACACTATACCGAACTGGCCGCCGAGTGCAACGACGAAGTGCAGCAGGCCGGTCCGCGGATAGGAATCCGCGGATCGGCATGGTTGATGGTCAATGGTCAATGGTCAATGGTGGATGGTTGATGGTTGATGGCGGAGCCCGATCCGTGCTAAAAGGAGCGGATTCGAAGCAAAAAGGAGAACCGGGCGATGCTGGACCTGTCGATTGTGATTCCCGTCTACAACGAGGAAGAGAGCCTGGGCCCGCTGTGCGAGAAGCTGACGGCGGCCCTGTCGGAACTGGGCAAGACGTACGAGGTCATCCTGGTCGACGACGGCAGCACGGACCGGTCATGGGACACGCTCCTGGCCCTGGCGAAGCGGCACCCGCACCTGCACGTGATCCGTTTCCGCAAGAATTTCGGGCAGACAGCGGCCATGAGTGCCGGGTTCAGGGAGGCATCGGGCGAGGTGATCATCACGCTGGACGCCGACCTGCAGAACGATCCGGCGGACATCCCGAAGCTGCTCGCCCGCATCGCGGACGGCTACGACGTCGTCAGCGGCTGGCGGCGGGACAGGAAGGACACGTTCATCAGCCGCCGCGTGCCGTCGATTCTGGCCAACGCGCTGATCAGCCGGCTGACGGGCGTCCGCCTGCACGACTACGGCTGTACGCTGAAGGCGTACCGGCGCGAGGTCATGAAGAACGTGCACCTCTACGGCGAGATGCACCGTTTCATCCCCGCGCTCGCCCACTGGGTCGGCGGCACCGTCGACGAGGTCGTCGTGCAGCACCACGCGCGCCAGTACGGCACGTCCAAGTACGGAATCGGGCGTACGACGCGCGTGATTCTCGATCTGCTCACGGTGAAGTTTCTGCTGCGATACAGCACGCGCCCTATCCAGATCTTCGGCAAGCTCGGCCTGTGGTTCCTGACCCCGGGCCTGCTGATGCTGCTGTGGGTGGTGCTGGCGCACCTCTCGTATCTGGTGTTCGGCACCTCGTTCGGAGCCGGCCTCATCAAGCGCCCGTTCTGGCTGATCACGCCGTTCATGCTCATCCTCTTCGGCATCCAGTTCATCAGTCTCGGCCTGCTCTCCGAGCTGCAGACGCGCACCTATCACGAATCGCAGGGCAAGCCCATCTACGTGATCAAGGAAGTGGTCAACAGCGAGGAGTCGTGAGCGAGCCTGCTCGAACGAGCGGCGCGCGACGAGTTGGCTCGAGCAAGTTTTTCCGGGGCGTGGCGGTGGATTGGTGGCGGCGGGCCGGCGGATTACGGATGGGGTAGCAAGGTGGAACTGCAGGCCAAAGGCTGGCTGGTGGCGGGGATGGCGGGCACGCTGTTTCTGTCGGGGCTGGGCGTGGACGTGCTGCTCGGGCTGCACCTGCTGGTGCGGCCGCCGGCCTGGCGGCAGCTCGCGGCGCGGCTTCGGCAGGCGCCGCTGAGCTGGGTCCAGGCGGGGCTTCTGGCCTTGGCGGTACTGAGTATGGCCCTGTTGGTGCAAACGCTCTACGCGTGGGCCGTGCAAGCGGGGTGGCTGGCGGCCGACACGCCGCCGTCTATTCTGCTGACGAGCGGCCTGGTCCATCTGGGCGCGCTGTTGGCGACGGTGGCGTGCGTCCGGGCGGCGGGTCTTCGGTGGAACCGGGCGTTCGGGCTCGACCGGCGCGGCACGCTGCGCCGCGGCGTGCAGGGGCTGCTCGCCTATCTTGGCATCGTGCCGCCGTTCTTCGCGACGACGGTGTTGACGCTGATCGTGCTGTGGGCCATGGACATGGAAATTGAGCAGCAAACGGTGGTGAAGACACTGCTGCAACCGATGCCGGCCTGGATGCGGATCTCGTTCTACGCGTTTGCGATCGGGCTGGCCCCGATCGTGGAGGAACTGTTGTTCCGGGGCATTCTGCTGCGGCTGTGCGTGTCGACCTTCGGGGTGGCGGCCGGCGTGGCGGTCAGCGCGGCGGCATTCGCCGCGCTGCACGCGCATCTGCCGTCCGTCGCGCCCCTGTTTGTCATTGCGTGCGGGTTCTCTTTCGCCTATATGTATTCGGGCTCCATCGCGGTCCCCATCGTGATGCACGCCGTTCACAACGCGGTTCAACTCACGCTGTTCACACTGGTGACGTGACCGGCCGCCGGTCACCGCGCCGCTTCAACTGAGGGAAGGACATGCCCGTACACACGATCGAATGGGTTGCCGACGGTTCGGACACGCTCGTGCCGGGCCGCATCCGGTTGGTGGACCAGACGAAGCTGCCCGGCGAGCTGGTCTTTGTGGAGACCTGTGATCCGCAGGAGGTCTGGACGGCGATCAAAACGCTGCAGGTGCGCGGGGCGCCCGCGATCGGCGTGGCGGCGGCGATGGGGGTCGTGGCCGGGATTCAAGGCTCAAACGCGGCCACCGGCGCGGCGCTGGCCGAAGAAGCCGCCGGGGTGGCGAAGCGGCTGGCCACCTCGCGGCCGACGGCGGTGAACCTGTTCTGGGCGCTGGACCGCATGACGGGCGTGGCCAAGGCGAACGCCGGCCTTGCCCCGGCCGAGCTGAAGGAGCGCTTGGCGCAGGAGGCCGTCAAGGTACACGATGAAGATGTGGCGATGTGCCGCGCCATCGGCGAGCACGGCGCCACGCTCCTGCGCGCGGGGCAGACGGTGTTGACGCACTGCAACGCGGGCGGCCTGGCCACGGCGCTCTACGGCACCGCACTTGCGCCGATCTACGTGGCGCAGGAGAAGGGCGTGAAGGTCAGCGTCTTCGCCGACGAGACCCGCCCGCTGCTGCAGGGCGCGCGGCTGACGGCCTGGGAGCTGATGCAGGCCGGGGTGGACGTGACGCTGATCTGCGACAACATGGCCGCCCAGGTCATGAAGGAGGGCCGCATCGATCTGGTCATGGTGGGCGCCGACCGCATCGCGGCAAACGGCGACACCGCCAACAAGATCGGGACCTACGGCGTCGCGCTCCTGGCGCAGGCGCACAAGATCCCCTTCTATGTGCTGGCGCCGACCTCGACGTTCGACATGAGCCTGGGCTCCGGCGAGGAGATCCCGATCGAGAAGCGGGCAAGCGAGGAAGTGACCTGCGGGTTCGGCAAGGCGACCGCACCGGAGGGGGTGCAGGTCTATTCGCCGGCCTTCGACGTCACGCCTGCCGCCCTGATCACCGCCATCATCTGCGAGCACGGAATCGCGCGGCCGCCGTTCGCCGAATCGCTCAGGCGCTGCCACGCGATGGTGTGAGGGGTTCGCCCTCCGCGTGTAAAGAGGGGCCTTCGCGGGGAAGAGAACGGGGCGCCCTGCCGGGATTCGTGCCTGGAGACGGCCGGAAGATTCGTCTTGCCATTCCTCCCCCGAACCGCCAATATTGTAGCGGGTGGTGAGGCGGCCTGCCCAACCGGGCGAGCGGGGTTTTCGCATTTTCCCGTCGGCAACTTGTGAAAGAACCACGTTATGGAAGACACCGAACACACACGAGAAGAACTGCTCAAGCAGCTTGAGTTGCTACGGCAGCAGCTGGAGCAAGCCAGGGCGGCGCAGGGCGAACTGTCTCAGACGAAACAGCTGGAGATCGCGGAGTCGATCGCCGGCCAGATCGCGCATGATTTCAACAACCTGCTCACGCCGCTGATCGCGTATCCGGCCCTGATCCGCAGCGAACTGCCGGAGGGCACGCTGGGGCGGGAAAGCCTGGACATGCTGGAGAAGGCCGCCCGGAACATGGTCCGCATCACGCAGCGGTTGCTGGCCCTCTCCCGCCGGCGCCACGCGGAACGAAAAGCCTTTGACGTGAACGAGATCATCGGCGGCGTGGTCCCCCTGCTGCCGACCGGCGACGGGATCGAGATCGAGCTGGATCTGGCCGAGGGCGAGATGAACATGTTCGGCGCCGACGACCAGATCATGGAAGCGGTGCGCAACATCTGCCAGAACGCCGTCGAGGCCATGGCCGGCAAAGGCGGCCGGCTGGCGGTGAAGACGGAACACGTATCGCTGAAATCGCCCGTCGGCGAGGAGGACAAGGTCGTAGCGGGCAGCTACGTCAAGATATCCATCTCCGACACCGGCCCGGGCATCGCGCCGTCGATCCGAGACAGGCTCTTCGACCCGTTTGTGACGACGCGCAAGGAGAAGGGGCGCGGCGCCGGCCTGGGCCTGAGCATCGTGCACAGCATCGTGAAAGACCACAGAGGCTACATCGATTTCACCTCGAGCGAGAAGGGCACAACCCTGTGCATGTACCTCCCCGTCCACGAGGAGGAATCGGTTTCACCGGCCACCGCCATGGAGATCGGCGGTTCGGAATCCATTCTGATCATCGACGACGACCACATGCAGATCCAGATCATGACGAAACTGCTCGGCAAACTGGGCTACAAGGTGACGGGCGTGCAGAGCGGCGAGGACGCCGTCGAATACCTGAAGAAGAACAAGGTCGACCTGATCCTGCTGGACATGATGCTCGACCCGGGCATTGACGGGGCGGAAACGTACAGGCGGATCAAGGAGATCAATCCCAAGCAGCGCGCGATCATCGTCTCGGCCTTCGAGGATTCCGAGAAGGTGGCGATGGCCCGCAGCCTGGGTGCCGGCGGGTTCGTCAAGAAGATGGCCACGGTGGAAACGCTGGGCAAAGCGGTGCGCCGCGAACTGGACGAAGCCTTGAGCGCGATGGTGGTATCCGGCCCGATGCGGATCCTGGTCGTGGACGATGAGGAAATGATCCGGACCCTGTTCGAAATGATCCTCTCCTCCGCGATCCCGGACGCCGAGATCGATCTGGCCTGCAACGGGGCGGAGGCCGTCGACACGTTCAAGCGGCGGCATCACGCGATGCTGGTGATGGACCTGAACATGCCGATCATGGACGGACGCGAGGCGTTCGGCAAGATCGAGAGTATCTGCAAGGAGGAGAAACGCCCCGTTCCGCCGGTCATCTTCTGCACGGGCTTCGCGCCGCCGGACGCCATCAAGAAGATCGTCGGCACCGGCGGTATTCACTGCCTGCTCCCGAAACCGGTGACCGAAGAGGAACTGCTCAAGGAAGTGAAGCGGCGCATGTAGCCGACCGGCTGCGCGCGCCTGAACCGCGCGGGGCCGCGCCGTAGGGCCGCTTCATCATTCCGCTTCCGTCCGCACCTCCGCGGGCGCGGTTTCGGCCGGCGTCTCGGCCGCCTCGGCGGGCTCGGCCGGTCGTTCCTCGGCCGTGTCCTTCTCGGCCTCTTCCGCACGTCCGGCGGCCAGCACGGCCTTGTAGTCTTTCGCGGCTCTGATCCGCGCTTCAAGGTCCTTGTAGGTCTGAGAGGCCCTGAACTTGGAGTAGAGTTCCTGGTTCGCGTCTTCCTGGCTGGCGGCAATGGCATCGAGAATGCATTTCGGCTCGTGCACCATCAGCACGTAGGCGCGGACCACGGCGCCCGGATACTGGTGCTGCACCTCGACGGCGGCACTTTCGCGCATCGCGTTGCTGGCGGCCAGTTTGACAGCCGCGCTGAAGATGGGGCTGTATTTCAGCGCCTCGATTTCGCCGATTTCGGCGCCAAGCGCCTTCTGGACCGCGAACAGGCGGTCCTGGATAACGGAGGCGATCCCCTGCCGCCCGCGGTTCTGCGCCCGCTCCGTGGCGATGTCGAGGATACCGGCCTCGCCCAGCCCGACGGCCGCCAGGCCGCCGGCCTCGACGATGCGGCCCGCTTTCGCGCGCATGTCCTGCAGGATCTTGTCTTCCGTCGTTCCGGGATGCCGTGTCGTGGTCGTACAAGCCGCGAGCGCCAGGGTCACGAGCAGGGAACCGGCGCACGCGCGCGCGTGTCCGCCGCACAGCCATCGTTTTGCCGCAGACATGAGTAACCTCCTTGACTTCTCCGCATGCAAATCCGTTGCGGGTGAGCGCCCCGCAAAAACGCATGTTATTTCAGGCCTATGCGAGCGGCAAGAAAAATCCTCACCCGCTCCCCTCCGCGTCGGGGCAAGCACTGACCCGAAGAGTGCCGGGGATTGACCCGACACCATCGAGGGGGTAGTATCGCCTGTGCCCCGTTGCCGGACGCCGGCCGCGGGCACCTGCCGTGCCGGCGCGACGGCAGGCGCGGAGCGGGCTACGGGGCGTGGTCCGGAAGAAGGAGATCGGCGATGAATCGGCATGTCGTATGCGCGGCCTGTCTGGGTCTGGCCGCCCTGCAGATACTTCCCGGCCGGGCGTCCGGGAGCGAGTTCAGCATTCTGGGCCCCGACGCCCTGTCCCTGGGCGGCGCGGCCGTGGCCCGGGCGACGGGCGCGTACGCGCGGCCTATTACAACCCGGCGGGGCTGGGCGTGCCGGCGCAGCGGGGTGCGGGTTCCGTCTTTCTGGGCCTGAGTTTCCGGGACCTGGAGATCATGGCCCCTCTCGACCGGCTCGCGGATCTGGACTGGGACGAAGCGCAAGACAATCCGCTGGGCACCGAAGCCAAGGCGATCATCGATGAGATCACGGCGATCGACGATCATTCGGGGTTCCTCATCACGGCTGCCGGCGGTGTCGGCGTGCGGGCGGGCGGGTTCGGGACAGGCCTGTTCGTCGCATCGGAGGCAGCCGGCTACGTCCTGATCGACGAAGTGCGCGTGCTTCGCGTTCTGCCGTCGAACCCGCTCTCGTTCGCGAACAACCGGTCCGAACTGTTCATCCGGGGCGCCGCCATCACGGAAATCCCGTTGGCCTACGGTCATGATTTCGAGCTGAACGAGGCCGGCCGCCTGGCGCTCGGCGGCGCCCTCAAGCTGATGTACGGCAACACGTACGAGGCCTCGACGCTCGTGACCGAAGCCGAAGACCTCGCCGACGACTACAAACAGTATGAAGAGAGTTCGTCGGCGTTCGGCGTCGATCTCGGCGCACTGTACCGGCTGCCGAACGACCGGCTCGCACTGGGGCTTGTCCTGAAGAACCTGAACGGGCCGGAGTTCGACACGTATTCGGGCACCACCCACACCGAAGCGCTGCAGGCCCGGGCCGGCACCCTGTACGAGGCGGTGAGCAACAAGCTCGCGTTCGCGGTGGACCTGGACCTGACCCGCAACGAGACGCCGCTGGCCGGTTACGACTCCCGAATGCTGGGCGGCGGCGTGGAGTTCCGGCCCGCGGAATGGTTTGCCGCCAGACTCGGCCTCATGAAGAACCTGGCCAGTTCCGAGCAGGCCGATCCGGGACTGGTGCTGACCGGCGGCATAGCGGTCGGCGCGAAGGAGTTTGCATTCAATCTCGCGCTGGCCGGCACGACGGGCACCGACGATTTCCAGGGCTACCCGTACCGGTCCGACATGCGCGTGGCGCTCTCGTTCCAGTCACGCTGGTAGAAGATTTGCCCACGAAAAGGCGCGAAAGGGTCGCGAAAGGGTCGTTCGGCTGCACGGCGACTACCTGGCGTATGCGAAGTTGTTGCGGGAATCGAAAGGATTGCCACGCCGGCACAGTGCCAACTCAAGGACGAGGCGCTGAACTGCGTGGCAATCCTCGATTCCCGCAACGAGCGCCGGGCTGGCAGGGAAGCTAGCATCAGAGCTACGTTGGTTCCCATGGCAAGCGCTGGATCACCGTGAAACCCTGCGAACGCAGCAACTTTGATTTGTTTGCGCCCGTCAAGGCTGAGGACATTGCGGAACGTGGAGTGGCGCAAACAGTTCAAAGTTGCTGCAGATTCATGCGCACCGTGCCGTGATCACGCTTTCACCTTCTGCTTTTCGCGTCCTTTCGCGGGCAGAAAGCAACGCGCAACAGTCCGCCTTCACGCCAGACAGGAGGAACACATGAACGCAGATCGAGTATTCGGCAGACGCTTGGCGGCCGCGCTTGGGGGTTGTGCGGTCGTGCTCGTGTGCGGTTGCGAGCGGCGCGCGTTCCGCGCCTACTTCGAGGACGCCCGTGACCTCTCGGTCCCCGCGAACGTGGAACGCGCCGGTGTGGTGATCGGGCGGGTGGACGCCATTCACTGCCGGCCAAAGCGAGTCCGGGTCGATTTCTCGGTCGCGCCGGAACACGCCGGCCGGGTCGGCCACGGGATGAAGGCGCGGATCGCCCGCAAGGTGTTCGGGCTCGGCGGATCGGTCTTGAAAGTCTACGGCGAGCCGGACCCCGCGGTGCCGGCGACGCTGCGGGAAGGGCGCGCGCCGAACCGGGTGGTGGTCGCGCTGCCGTTCTGGGCCTGCCTGCCGCCGGTCGCATGGGCGGTTCCGGCCCTTGCGTGTGTCGGGCTGCTCATGGCACGGCGCACGCGCAAGGTGGCCGGGTGCCTGCTGGCAGCGGCGCTGCTCGGCGCGGGGGCGTGGTTCCTCGCGCCGCGCTGGAAAGACTACCGCGACCGGATCGTCGCGCCCAGCATGGAGAAGCGGCTCGATCAGCTCGCGGAGAAGACGGTGCAGTCGCCCGAGGCGGCGGATGCCTGGGAAGACATCCTGGACGGCATGGATGACGTGCTGGCGGGCGCGCAGACACAAGGCAAGGCCGCCGCGCGCGCTGCCGCCGAGCGGCTCTGCGAAGCGCTCGAGGAACGCGCCGCGGCCCTGAAGCAACGCGGCAAGAACGAGGCCGCGGCGGATCTGCTGAAACTGCGGGACCGGATCCGGGAGACGTGGCGCGAGGACACGGCCGGGCATGCCGGTGAGACTGGAGACTGGAAACTAGAAACTAGAAACTGGAAACTGGAAACTGGAAACTGGAGACTGGAACCGCTGGACGCAGGGACATGACGGCCGGGGCCTCGACGACTGCGAAGACATCGTAGGGGAAACGGGCCCGTGGTTTAGAGATCGAATGTTGCGGCGTCGCGCAGGGGCACGGCCCGGCACGCGGCGGATTCCCGAAAAAATTTCCGTAGGTTGCCCGCACCAGGGCCTGTTTCCCGCTGCCCGGCCGTTCGCCCCCTGTTTCCGCCTCCAAAAGCTCTTAAGTCCCGCCGCCGACCTGCCGATAACCCGAGTAAGGACTTATCTCGGAGAACGCCATGGACGGCCTCGAAGAAATCGCGGGTTTTGTCGGCATGGTGCAGGCGCAGTATGCGGAGGCGTTTGCCAGCGGCGACCACGCGGGCCTTCTGCAGACGAGCTTCGATCTGCTCCATGCCTACGCGGCGGAGGGCAACGCGACGCTTGCCGGCAAATGGGCGGACGAATGCCTGCGCCACACCGAGGACCCGATGACCCGCCTGGCTGTCAAACTCCTCCTGCTCGCCGCCAGGATGCAGTGCCTGCGCCTGAGCGCACTGAAGACGCCGGACTAGCGGACTGTCGGACGGCCACTGTCCTTCCCGGGCGCTTCTTCCCATTCGCGGCTCAGGGGTTCATTCGAGAATTTCGAGCACGTTCTCGAGTAAGTTCTCGAGCAAGTTTCCTTCTTTATTGACAGGGCCCCGCCGACAGGCTTCATTCATGGGGTTCATGAGGAGGCGGCGGGCATGCAAGACTTCCTTCCGACCGGCACGAGCGAAATGCGCCGGCTGGGCTGGCGCGAGTTGGACGTCCTTCTCGTCACGGGTGACGCTTATGTGGATCACCCTTCCTTCGGGGCCGCCCTGCTCGGCCGCTGGCTGCTGCATGCGGGGTTCCGTGTCGGCATCGTCGCCCAGCCCGGCTGGACCGCACTCGACGACATGGCGCGCATGGGCCGCCCGCGTCTCTGTGTCGGGCTCACCGCGGGCAGCCTGGACTCGATGCTCGCTCACTACACGGCGTTCCGCAAGAAACGCACCGACGACGCCTACACGCCAGGCGGTTCGGCGGGCGCGCGTCCGAACCGGGCGACTCTGGTCTACGCGACGTTGGCCCGGCAGGCATTCCCCGGCGTGCCGGTCGTCATCGGCGGCATCGAGGCTTCCATGCGGCGCGCGAGCCACTACGATTTCTGGTCCGACGCGCTGCGCCGATCGATCCTCCTCGACAGCAAGGCCGACCTGCTGGTGTATGGGATGGGCGAACGGGCCATTCTCGACGTCTGCAGGCGTCTGCAAGCCACCGCAACGGCGAACGGCGAGATGCGGACGGCGCTGCGGGCGGGCCTCCTGCACGGCATTCCGGGGACCGCCTACGCGGTTTCGGGGCGCGACGCCGCGCTGATGTGGGCACAGACCTGCGCGTGGCGGCTACCCTCCCACGAGGAGATCGAGGCCGAGCCGGACCGGCTGATGGAAGCGACCCTCATGCTCGAGCGGCAGGTTCATCAGGGCACGTTCGCCACGATCCAGGCATCCGGCGCGCGCGCGGTGGTGTTCACGCCGCCGGCCGCGCCGCTCGCGACGGCGGAACTGGACGCGCTGTACGCGCTCCCCTTCACCCGCCGTGCCCATCCCGGCTGCAAGGGACCGGTTCCGGCGCTTGAGAGCGTGCGGTTCAGTGTCACGACGCATCGCGGCTGCGCGGGCGGCTGTACGTTTTGTTCGCTGGCCCCCCATCAGGGGCGCCAGATCGCGTCGCGCAGCGCCGAGTCGCTCCTCGCGGAGGTGCGGGAACTGACCCGCCACTCCCTGTGGAAAGGCAGCGTGTCGGACGTGGGCGGACCGTCTGCCAACATGTGGAACAGCGCCTGCCGGGGCGATCCGGCAGCCTGTACACGGGTGAGCTGTCTGGTGCCCGCGCCATGCCCGGCGTTCAAGCCGGCCCAGACCGAGCTAGCCCGTCTGCTGGACTCGATAGCGGCGATCCAGGGGGTCAGGCATGTCCGCGTCGCCAGCGGCATCCGCCACGATCTGGCCGCGCGGGAACCCGCCTACCTGCGGCGGCTGATTCGCCGCTTCGTCGGCGGCCAGCTCAAGCTGGCGCCGGAACACTGCCGCGAACACGTTCTGGCGCTGATGCGCAAGCCCTCATTCGAACGCTTCGAAGAGTGCGTCCGCGTCTTCCAGCGCCTTTCGCGACAGAGCGGCAAGGAGCAGTATATTGTCCCGTACCTGATCAGCGCCTTCCCCGGCACGACGGACGCCGACATGCGCGAACTGCGCAAGTGGCTTGACCGCCGGCATTGGCGCCCGCAGCAGGTGCAGTGTTTCATTCCGCTGCCGGGCACCGTTGCCGCGGCCATGTACTTCGGCGGCCTCGCGCCCGACGGCAGCCGCATCCACGTGCCGCGCACCGATGCGGAGCGGCTGCGGCAGCACCATATCCTCATCGGGCCGACCGGGCGCACGCGCTCTGGACGCCGCCGATGACACCGTGTAGGCAAGGAAGCGTGGGCGATACTGGAGTTGAACCAGTGACCTCTTGCATGTCAAGCAAGCGCTCTAACCAACTGAGCTAATCGCCCGTGTTGCGGTTGGCAGCCATACTATAGGGCAGGCGTTTGCGGCTTGTCAACCGCTTCTGCGCTTATGCCGTTGAAAAAACGGGGAGCCTGCTATAGAATACGCGCTTCCGGCCCGCGATCCCGGCCGGAGGGAAGGGAACGAGCGATGAGTGCGCAACTCAAACTGGGTGTGAACATCGACCATGTCGCGACGCTGCGCCAGGCGCGCGGCACGACGTATCCGGACCCGCTCGACGCGTTTCCGCTCTGCGAGGCGGCGGGCGCGGACCAGATTACGGTGCACCTGCGCGAGGACCGGCGGCACATTCAGGACCGCGACGTGCGCGAGCTGCGCAAACGGCTGAACGTCGCGCTGAATCTGGAGATGGCGAACAACGCGGAGATCGTGGCGATCGCCCTGGAGGTGAAGCCGGACGAAGTGTGCCTGGTGCCGGAGCGGCGGCAGGAGTTGACGACCGAAGGCGGGCTGGACGTAGTCTCGCAGTTCACGGCGCTGCAGCCGACGGTTGCCCGGCTGCAGGGCGCCGGCATCCGTGTGAGCCTGTTCGTGGCGCCGGACAGGCGCCAGATCGAGCAGTCGGCGGCGTTGCGCGCCGAGACGGTGGAACTGCATACGGGCGCTTTCTGCGATGCGCAGGGCCCGGAGGCGGCGAGGGAACTTGACCTGCTGATGGAAGGGGCGCGCACGGCCCACGCGCTGGGCCTGACCGTCAACGCGGGGCACGGCATCAACCTGGCGACGCTCGGCGCCATTCTGCGGATTCCGCACATGGACACGCTCAACATCGGGCACAGCATCGTGGCGCGCGCGGTTTTCGTGGGGCTGAGGGCGGCGGTTTCGGAGATGCGGGCGGCGATGAACGCCTATACGGGCGGGGCCGTATGAAGGGCGCGGTGCTGGGCACAGGTATCGACCTGGTCGAGAACGCGCGCATGCAGGACATGCTCGAGCGTTGGGGCGACCGGCTCAAGCAGCGGGTGTTCCTGCCGGTGGAGTGCAGCTACTGCGACGGCAAGGCGTCGCCGTGGCGGCATTATGCCGGCCGGTTCGCCGTGAAAGAGGCGGTGGCAAAAGCGTTCGGGACGGGAATCGAGCCGCGATTGTCCTGGCTGGACATTGCGGTGGGGAGGGACGCGCAGTCGGGCGCGCCGTTCGTTGAACTGAGCGAACGCGGTCGGCGCCTGGCTGAGGCACTCGGGGTCGGCAGGATCCTGGTGAGCCTGTCGCACACGCACCACTACGCAGTGGCCCAGGCGCTGCTGCTCGGGGATGAGCGCAATCCCGGTCAACCGGCCTGATCCCGCAACACGCACGGCAGAGCTTGCCATGAAAGTTGTCCGATCATCGGAGATGCGCGAACTGGACCGCAAGACGATCGAGGAGCACGGGGTGCCCGGGGCTGTCTTGATGGACCGGGCCGGTCTGGGCGTGGCGAACGAGGCAGAGCGCCTGGCGGCACTGGCGGGCTATTCGGCGCCGCTGGTGCGGCTGATTGCGGGGCGCGGCAACAACGGGGGCGACGCCTTTGTCGCCGCGCGCTATTTGAAGAAGAAGGGGTTCGAAGTCGAGCTGTGGCTGACGGGCAAGCTGGAGCAGGTGAAGGGCGACGCGGTCCATCACCTGAACGCCACGGTGAAGGCGGGCATCGTCCCGCAGGAGATGCCGGAACCGGGGCACTGGGTCAAGGCGACCGCCGAGCGCCGCGCGGCCGACATTCTGGTGGACGGCATACTCGGCACGGGGGTGTCGGGCCCGGCGCGCGATCCCGCCGCCTGCGCGATCCGCTACATCAACGAACACTCGAAGGAAGCGCTCGTGCTGGCCGTCGACGTCCCGTCGGGTTTGAACGCGGATACCGGGCTGGCGCCGGGCGAGACGGTTCTGGCCGACGTCACCGTGACGATGGGCCTGCCGAAACTGGGGCTCGTGCAGCCGGCCGCCCTGGACTACGTTGGCAGCGTGGAGGTCGTCGACATCGGGATCCCGCCGGCGCTTGTCGAGTCTGTCCGCACGGACCGGGAACTGATCACGGCGACGGACCTGATGCCGCTGTTCGCGCGCCGTCCGCGGGCGGCGCACAAGGGCTCGTTCGGGCGCATTCTGCTGGTGTGCGGCTCACACGACTACCCGGGCGCCGCGGCCTTGGCCGCGAAGGCCGCCGTCCGGTCCGGAGCCGGGCTCGTGACGGTGCTTGTCCCCAAAGGCATCGCACCGGTCATTTCCTCGTTCGTGCCCGAGGCTATCGTGCGGCCCGGCCAGGAAACCGAGACGGGCAGTCTCTCGATGAAGGTCTGGCCGGTCTGGCGGCCGCGCCTGCCCGAATTCGACGCGATCCTGTTCGGGCCCGGCATGACCCCGCACGAACACACGCGGAAGCTGGTCGTGCAGGCGATCCGCGAATGCCACATGCCGCTCGTCCTCGACGCGGACGCGGTGAACGTGCTGGAGACGCAGCCGACGCGGATCCACCGCGCCACCTGCGCCGTGGTCGCCACGCCGCATCCGGGCGAGCTGGCCCGGCTGCTCGGGGTCGACGCCAAGACCATCCAGTCGGACCGCATGTTCAGCGCCATGCGCGCGGCGGAGGAGACCGATGCCACCGTGGTGCTCAAAGGGGCGGGCACGATTGTGGCCGAGCCGGACCGGATCCCCTGCGTGAACATGACGGGCAACCCGGGCATGGCGACGGGCGGGATGGGCGACGTGCTCGCCGGCCTGACCGTCGGGCTGCTCGGCCAGGAGTTCAAGCCGTTCGATGCGGCGCGGGCCAGCGTGTTCCTGCACGGGCGTGCGGGGGACAACGTGTGGTTCCGCACCTCGCAGGCGGGTCTGATCGCCACGGACATCATCGAGGAACTGCCGTATGCGTTCCGGGATTTGACGCTGCGCTGATCTTCCCCGCGCAGCGCGGGGAAACGGGTCATGCGGCCTCATGCCGGCGGCGCGAGGCCAGGTAGTAGATGGCCGGCGTGACGACCAACGCGAGCAGCCCGCCGCCGACCATGCCGCCCATCTGGACAATGGCCATGGGGGCGCGGTACTCGCCGCCGGCCCCGATCCCGAGCGCGAGCGGGATCATGGCGACAATGGTCGTGATGTTCGCCATGAGGATCGGCCGAAGCCGCACCGCGCACGCGCGCGGAATCGCCTCCGTCAGCGGAACCCCTTCCTTGCGTACGGCCTCGACGTGGTCGACGATCACGATGGCATTGTTGATCACCAGCCCGATCAGCATGACGATGCCCATCAGCGAGAAGATGTTGATGGCGAGCCCGCGCAGAAACAGTGCCAGGAACACGCCGGCAAACGAGAACGGCAGGCTCAGCATAATCAGGCCCGGCAGCCGCCACGACTCGAGGATCCCGGCCAGCATGAGGAAGGTGAGCACCGTGGCGAGAACGGCCGCGTTTGCGAGTTCCGGAAATTCGCGTTGCCGGAACTCGACTTCGCCGCCCCAACTGAACCGGTAGCCGGGCGGCAGCGGGTAGGCATCGAGCCGTTTCTGGAGCGGGTCGGACACTTCGCTTTCGGCACGGCCTGTAACCCCGGCCTTCACCTTCACCATGTGCTCCCGGTCCTTGCGCGAGAGCTGGGTGGGCCCGATACTGCGGACCGGCTCGACGATTTCGCTCAGCTTCACGAGCCGGCCGCCGTCGCCCTGCACGGTGCAGTCGCACAGCCCGAGGATGCTCCTGCGGTCTTCGTCGCTGAGCAGCACGCGAATATCGTGTTCGTCGTCGCCCTCGCGATACTCGGAGGCCACGACGCCGGAGTAGTAGGCGCGAACGGTCTCGGCCAGCGTCTGGATCGAGACGCCGAGCCGGCGCATCCGCTCGCGTTTCGGCCGCAGCGCCACCTCCTGCTTGCCGAGCCGCCAGTCGGTATCGATGTCCACGGCGCCGGCGATCGGATCGTAGGTGCGGCCTTTCACCGAGCCGCCCTGGAGCATGGTCATCGCGTCGCGCGCGATGGCATTCAGCGTTGCGATGTCCTCGCCGCGAATCTCCAGCTCAATGCCGCCGCCGCCCGGCCCGCCCATCTGCCGGGCCTCCAACTTGAAGCGCGCGCCGGGCACGGCGGCCAGCAGCGGGCGCAGGGCGTCCATGACCTGCTGGGTGGACCGATCCCGGTCCGTCTTATCGGACAGCTTGACGACCACTTCCCCGACATTCACGCCGGCGCTCGTGGCGCCGTGCTCGCCGGACACCTCTCCGACGGAGGTGAACACTCGCTCCCGTTCCGGAATGTGAGCCGCGCAGATCTCCTCCACGCGCCGAATGACCGCGTCGGTATACTCGAGCGAGCTGGAGACATCCGTCTCGACTACGATCGCGAACTCGCCCTCGTCGGCGCGCGGGAAGAACTCCTTTCCGATCAGGGGGACGATGACGGCGATGACGAGCGCGAACACGCCGACGGCCAGGAGAATGGTCAGCCACGGGTGACGCACGACCCCGGCGACGAGCCGGCCGTAGGAGGCCGCCAACCGTTGGTAGACGCCGTCCCAGCGCGCGTAGAAGGCCGCGCGCCGCTCGGACAGCCGCGCCTGTTCCACGGCCTTGCTCCGGAGCAGGAGCGCGGCCATCATGGGGGTCAGCGTGAACGAGATGAGCAGCGAAAGCACCGTGGCGAAGACCACGGTCATGGCGAACTGGCGAAAGACCATGCCCACGATCGATTCCATGAAGGCAATCGGCAGGAACACGACGATATTGGTCAACGTGGTGCTGGCCACGGCCACGGCGATGTCCGCCGTGCCCTTGGAGGCGGCATCCGCGGGGGCAAACCCCATATCGATGTAGCGGTAGATGTTCTCGAGCACGAGAATCGAATTGTTGACCAGGATGCCCACGGAGATGGCGAGCCCCATCATGCTCATGATGTTGATGCTGTACCCGGCGAAATAGAGGGGGACCAGCGTCCCGACGACCGCCGCCGGCATGGCCAGGGCGGCGATAAACGTTCCGCGCCAGTTATGCAGGAACAGGTACAGCGCCAAGGCAGTCAACAGGATGCCCTGCCAGATATTCGCCTTGACCTCGTCGACGACGTCGCGAATGAAGACGGACGTATCGGTAATGATCTCCACCTTCATATCCGCCGGCAGCACGCCGGCGGTCAGTTCCGCGATGCCGGCCCGCACCCCGCGCCCGACTTCGATCGTGTTGGCGTCGCCCTGCTTGAGAATGAGCACGCCGACGCTGGGCTTGCCCGCGGAACGCGCCATCTTCCGCACTTCGGCCACCGTATCGGCGACCGTGGCCACGTCGCGGATCCGGACCGCGCCGCGCGTGCCGGGTATAGCGATGCCACGGATGTCGTCCAGGTCATGCACTTCGCCCAGCACGCGAATCGCGTATTCCTGCGCCCCGCGCGTCACGTGGCCGCCCGGCATCTCCATGTTCGCCGCGCCGATTGCGGCGATCACCTGCCCGATCGCGATGCCGTACGCGTCCAGCCGGTCCTGCCGGACGGCGACCCGAATCTCGCGATCCTCGCCGCCAATGATGTCCACCGAGGCGACACCGCCGACTTTCTGAACCACCGTGCGCACCTTGTCGTCCGTCAGCTCATAGACCTCGGCAAGCGACCGGTCGCCCGAGACGGCCAGCCGCAGAATGGGCTCGGCGTTCGGGTCGAACTTCAGCACCGTCGGCTTGTCGGCGTCGTCGGGCAGCTCCCGCTCGGCCAGGCTGACCTTGTCGCGCACGTCGTTGGCGGCGATATCGACATCCGTCCCCATCTCGAACTCGACCACGACGGTCGAGACCCCTTCCGCGGACGTCGACTGCACGTACTTCACGTCGTCCAGCGTGCTGAGCGCGTCCTCGACCGGCTCGGAGATGAGCCGTTCGATTTCCTCCGGGCCGGCGCCAAGGTAGGTGGTGACCACGGCCATGGCGGGGAACTCGATGTCCGGAAAGAGCTGCACGCCGAGCCGCACATAAGACTGCGCGCCCAGAATCACGACGACCAGCAGCACGATCGTTGCCAGCACCGGGCGCCGAATCGATATATCACTGAGAATCATTCAACCTTCCACCGGATCTACTGTACGACGCTGACCTTCGTTCCGTCGGCGATCTGCTTGTGTCCGTCGACAACGACCTGCTCGTTCCCGGTCAGGCCGGCCCGCACTTCGACGATGCCGTCCGTCTCGATGCCGAGTTCGACAAAGCGCCGCTTCGCCGTCTCGCCGGTGTCGACAACAAAGACCGCGGGCGCCCCGTCGACGTCGATGACGGCGGCCCGCCCGACCGCCAGCACGTCTTCGCGGCTGTTCCTGACGACCTGCACGGTGCCATGCATGCCGGGCACAAGCTTAAAGGGCGGGTGCTGGAGGTAACAGGTCGCCTTCAGCATACGCGAAGCCGGGTCGACAGCGGGGTTGACGCTGGCGATTTCGGCATCCAGCGCCGGCGCGTCGGGATAGGCGTCGAACACGAGGCGGCAGGGCATGCCCTTGGCCACCGCCTGAATCCGGCTTTCGGGCACCTGCATGTCCATACGCAGCCGGGAGACATCCACGAGAACAATGAGCGGCATGCCCTTCGAGGTCACCATGCCGGGATCGACGAGTTTGTGGGCGACGATTCCGCCGATCGGGGCATGGATGCGGGTATGCGCCAGGTCCTGTTCCATGGCTACGAATTGAGCCTGGGCCAGTTTGAAAGCAACGGCGGCGCGGTCGACGTCCTGTTGGGAGGCGGCGCCCTGTTCCAGCAGTGCATTCACGCGCGCCAACGTCACCTTCGCGTCTTCGAACGCGCTCTGCGCGGCGGCGAGATTGGCCTGGAGCCGGTCCCGCTCCAGTTCCACGAGCAAGGTGGGCGACTCGCCAGCGAACACCTCGTCGCCCTCCTCGACATGCACGCGCAGCACGCGCGCGTCGATCTGGGCCATGACGGTTGCCGTCTCGTTGGGCGCCACCGTCCCGTCGAGTGCGAGGAAGTCGACCAGATTGGTGCGGACCGGCGTTTCGACACGGACGGGCACGCCGCGTTCGGCGTGAATATCGGCTATGGACGGGGCCGTACGCTCGGCGCCCCGTTTGACGATCTTCCAGGCCACCAAGGCCCCCAGTGCCAACGCCAGCGCCAGCACGACGATTACCGCTGTTGTTTTTGCTCTTTTCATATGTGCGCCCTATTCCTCTTCGGTCCGCGCACCGGAGTCGGCGCCGCTCGCATACCGCAGTCGCGCCGCGGCGTCGAGGTGGTCGCGCAACGCCTGCAGCCGCGCGATGCGGGCCGTGCTCAGTTCCAGGCTGGCATCCGAATACTCCAGGTAGGTGGAGAGTCCGTTCTGCAGCCGCGTCGAGGCAATCAGCAGGCCCTGTTCGGCCAGGCGGACGGCCTCCCGCGCGGCGGCGACGGACTCCCGCGCGTGCCTCATGTCGAGATAGGCGATTTCGATCTCGAGCGCGGCGGCCTGCTCCGCCTGCTCCAGGCGGATGCGCGCCTTTTCGACCTCCGCCGCCTTCTCGGCCACGGTCCCCGCGCGCCTGCCCCCATCGAAGACTTCCCACTCCACGACGGCGCCGACGGTCCAATGCCACTCGAGATCGCCGGCGGCGAACGGGTTGGCCGTGTTGTTTCCGTAGTAGGACGCGACGGCGCGCAGCGTCGGCTTGTAGGCCGCGCGCGCCGCGAATACGTCCAACGCGAGCATCTGTCCGAGCAGCCGCAGCTGCCTCAGATCCGCCCGGGCGTCAAGCGCCTGCCGGCGCAGGTCGTCCTGCGTTGCCTCGACGGGCTCATATCGCAGCGCGCCGTCCGCCTCGAAGTCGGCCGCCTCCAGATTCACCAGGTTGCGCATGTGCCCCTTGGACACGGCCAGCCGGTTTCGGGCCTGAACCAGACGGGTGCGCTCGTTGGCCAGCTTGGTGGCCGCGCCCAGCAACTCGAACTCGGCCGCCGTCTTCTGTTCGACCCGCGCCCGGGTCTGCGCAACAAGCCCTTCGAGCTGGCCCACGGCCTGCTCGCGGACCGAGACGACCTCCCCGGCCAGCAGCACAGTGTAAAACCCGCCCCGAATATCCCGGAGCAAGCCGGCCCGCACATGGGCGGTGCCCTGCGCGGCATACTCGCGTGCCAGCCGGGCCGCACGAATGGCCGCGCGCACGGTCCCGCCTGAATAGAGGGTCTGACTCGCGTCGGCAGAGGCCGCGTAGCTGTCGAGCACCCCCATCTCGATCGTCATGCCCTGGAATTCCACCTCGGGCACCTCGTCCAGGCGTGTATAGGCACCGTTGAGGGAGAGATGGGGATACGCTTGAGCCGCAGCGCGCTTCACCACCGCCTGCGCGGCCGACTCATCCTGTGCGGCCACGCGCGGGGCGAACCCGCGTTCCAGGCCGATGCGCACCAGATCTTCCAGCGTGTAGCGCGGCGCCCGGGCAGGCGGCTCCTCCCCGGCCGCGCAGGCAAAGGCGATACAGACCGCCCCCATCCCGTATGGCCACAGAGTATGTCTCGGCATTCGCATGGCTGCCCCACTGCGCCCTAGTGTCGTGCGTCCAACTCCCCTCAGCGAGGTGCGCGCCTGCCCGCCCCCGGCCCGCATGCGGAGCCGGCCGTGCGACAAGCGCTACGAGGCGGACACGCCATCAGACCGCATACCATAAGGCAAATAGGGCGCCAGCACAACATCAATCACGCCGGCGGCAGCCACCCGCCTGCAGCGCTGTGCGCGGCACCGCGGGCAGGAGAACCATCCGAGGTCCCGAGTCCTGCTCGCGGATTCCGGCGCCGGCCCGGCGCGAAGATCGGAATTCCTTTGTCGCCGGCTTTGTCGTAAGCTCTGTCGAACCCGCGGGGGCGCACGGAGACAGCGGAGATGAAGACGGGGCTGAAATCATTCTGGCGGGAGGCCGGCCTGACGGTGGCGGGACTGTTGCTCCTGTCCCTGCCCTTCTGGCTGACCGATCTGGACCTGACGATCAGCCACCGGTTCTACCATCCGGACCGGGGCTGGTTTCTGGCCAAGACGCAGCCCTGGCTCTTCCTGTATCGGTACGGCGGCTGGCTGTTCGTCACCGCGGCGATCGGGGGCGGTCTGTGGCATGCGCTCGCGCTTCGACGCGACGGCCGGCCCGCCTGGCGGCTGGAGCTGCTCGCCGTTGTGCTGGCCCTGATCCTGGGCCCCAGTTTTCTGTGCAACTCGGTTTTCAAGGAGCATTGGGGCCGCCCGCGTCCCTCGGAGATCAAGGCGTTCGGCGGCAAAGCCGACTACCACCCGCTCTGGGTCAAGGGGAGGGACACGGAGGCCAAATCGTTCCCGTCCGGCCACGCGGCGGCCGGGTTCGCGCTGCTCGTGCTGCACCCGCTCCTGCGGCGGCGCCGGCCCGGGCCGGCCCGGGCCCTGCTGGGTCTGGGCCTCGCCTCGGGGCTGTTGATGGGGCTGACCCGGATCGTCCAGGGCCGGCACTTCGCTTCGGACGTGTTATGGTCGGCGGGCTTCGTATACCTGGCCGCCCTGTTCTGCCATCACGTGCTGCTCGGCCTCACGACGCCGGGTTCGCCCCCGCGCGGGAGCCTGCGCGCGCTTGCCGCCTCCGTTCTGGTATTGGCGCTTGCGGTAGGCGGCCTGCTGGCTTCGCCCTACGCCGATTCGCGCGTCGATCGCGTCCCGAAGCGGGAGGCGTCGACCAACCTGGTGTTGACCGTGTATTGCGCGGCGGGCGACATCGAGTTGCTGCCCGCCGCGCCGGGCGCCGCCCCCCTGAGCGTGGCGGCGGACTGGCGCGGGCATGGGTGGCCGGGCAGCCGCGTTGCGGTGACGCTGGACGTCACGGCCGAGGGCGACGCGACGCGTGTGGACTATGCCGCACGGCGGAGAGGACTGTTCCTGAATCTGGGCGGCACGACGCAGGTCGCGCTCGTACCGGGCGCGCCGGCCCGAATCGTGCTGCAGGCGCCACGCGGCGCCGTCCGCGTGCAGACCAACGCTGTTCGGACCGCCTGGGAAAGCGTGGTCGTGCGTGAGTCCGAGACTCCAAAGTAGAAGCGGCGTCTCGCCGCTTTCCCCGGGCCGAAGGCCCGGCCACCTCCGGCGGCACGCATCGTCAGCGCTTGCCGGGCTTCTCTTCCTTCTCGACCCCGAGCCGGGCCATGGTCTTGACGAGGTTCTCCATCAGCCATTCGTCGACAAACGCCTTGCGCCGCACCTCGATCGGGGGGTCGTTCGGGAACCATGGCCGCACGCCGAGCGTCACCACGTTCGACGTTTTCCGGTTCTCCACGGAGCATACCAGCATGATGGTGCTGCCGGGCTTCTTGTTCGAGATGTGCTCGACGATTTCCTTCACCCCGAACTGCGGCCCGCACGTGTGCCCGTCGATCTCGAGAATGCGGCTGCCGGCCTTGATGCCGTGCTTCTCGGCGGCGGAATCGGCGAAGACCTCGGTGATTTCGATCGCCTTCCAGCTTCGGCCGTCGAGCTCAACGGTGACCGGCAGGTGTGAAAGGGTCACGCCGAGGAAGCCGCGTTCTTCCTGAAAGATGTAGGCACCGACGAGTTGTTCGACGACGGCGCGCGTGCGGAACAGGATCTCGGGGTCCTTGCTGCTCACGAGCGTCTCGAGCCCGTGCCTCAGCACGGCGTCGAGGTGCTCCTCGCCCATCCGAATCAGCTGCTGCTGTGCCTGCTCCCGCTTCGCCCACTTCGCAGCGCCCAGGTCCTGGACAAGCCCGGGGATCGCGGCCTCCCCGCTCTTGCGTCGGAGCCACGCGGCCCGGGCGACCGGGCACGCCAGCAGCAGCACGAGCCCCGCAACGCAACCGGCCCTGATCATCGACCTCGTCGAGCACTTCGTCGACATAGCCACCGCTCTCCGAATCCCGGGCCCCTCCCCGGCCGAAGCCGGGCACCGCCCCCAACCCCGATCCTCGCTCCGCCGGCCTCGATTACGCCCCTGCCCCGGCGCCCGGCTACCAATCTCCGCCGAGCGCGCTCTCCTCTCCGCCTTCCCGATAGACGTTCACAGAGAGCCGTCGGAACGCGCCAAGCTGGAAGTCGGCCTTGCCGAAGTTCTCGCTCTCCCCGCTGAGCACGCCGTTCTCAAGCCCGCGCATGTCCAGCGTCACGCGGCCGCCGTGCCGGAAATGGGCGCGGATATCGCCCGCGTTCCGCCTGGCCAGTTCGCGCCCGTCACTCTTCAAGAGCACGACCACGACCCGGTCGAGCGGCACGGTCAGCGGCGCGTAGTCGGTTTCGAAGGTAATCTTGCCGCGCCGGATCCCTTTCATCTCGCCGGAGACCCTGTCTTCGTTCACGAACCGGATTCGGTCCTGCTCCGCTTCGTCCTCCATGACGGGCGACGCACCCAGAGAGCCGTCCCATTTCGAGACGCGGATATCCGAGATCCTCATCTCGCCGGCACTTCGCGCGTGGAACATCAGCCCGCGCCCGAGGCCGGCAAAATCCTGAGTATCCGTCCACTGCTTGACGAGCACGCCGTCGACCTTCAGGGAAATCTGTTTCTTGGGCCTGTCCACCATCACGGCGATGCGAGCCTTTCCCTTCGCGATCAACCCCTCCACCTCGGCGTTGCCGAGGTGGTGTGTTCCGGTCTGGCGCGTCTGGTGATAGAGATAGAAGCGCTGGCTCTCCATGCGCAGGGCGTAGGCGTTGCAGTTGTAGCCTCGAATATTGTCCGTGTACAGATAGATATAGAGCTGCGGCTGAACGCGCCAGCCGAGTTCCCACTCGATCAGTGCGACGTCGGGCAGGTCCAGGTTCCGCCCGATCGTGGCGCCATGCCCGGTCACGTAGAAAGCCTTCTTCTTGAAATCCACCTGCGCAGACTGGCCCGGCGCCTTCACGACCCAGTCCTCCGCGCGGGCGGGCCCTTCGTAGACGTGGGTCGTCTTACTGATATTCGGGTAAATCGCGGCCATGACGGGGCGCCGGATGGTGATGCGGCCCGCATACCCGGTATCCAACACGAGCTCTTTAGCGGTCATCTCGACGATTTCCCCGACGAGCTGATCGCCGTTCGACAGCCGCACGCGGCTGAGCGTGGCCGCCGCCGCACCGTTGTCGCCTTCGCCACCCAGCACGATCTCGGCCACGTTCCTCAGGTCAAATGCGATCGGCGCCGCCGCATGCGGGTTCATCCAGTTGAGGAGCTTGCCGGCCTCGGCCGAAATCAGTCGGCCGTGCATCACGTCCCCGTTCAGAAAACGCAACAGGTGATCGCTGCCCGGCGCGCCGGCCGGGTCGCGGCCGCGCGGCCCGGGCTCGGGCACCACAATCTCCACGCGGTCGCCCTCTTCGGGTTCCACCTCCCCGATGCCGAACTGGATCTGTGCCCCGCACAACGCGGAGAAGGTCACGTGCAAGGCCAGCGCAAGGCACGGGCCGCGGTATCGGCAAGCGTGTGTTGTCATGATGCTCCTTCGTTCGTTGTTCGTTATCGGCTATTCGTTATTCGGCATCTCGCCGCGCCCAAGGTCCGCCCGCCGCGGAAGGCGGAGACCCGCCGTAGCCTTGGCGAAGGCGGGCGGCATCCGGCCAAGCGTCACCTCTCATAGATGGGAAGGAAGCGATAGTTGACGGCCAACGAAAGGAGGGCCGCCGCCGTCGAGAACACGGCACCGTGAGGACCCGCCCAGCTTCCGTCCGGGTTCTGCATCGTCTGCAGACTGCGCACATTGAACGCGTTCCACTCCTCCCAGGCTTCCGTGCTGCCCTGGAACAAGGCCTGCGAGGCATAGTAGAGGTAGTAGTAGGGGTAATTGGCTTCCATGAGGAAGAGGCGCTGGCGCAGATAGCGAAGCGCGGCCTTGAATTCCGCGGAGTCCGTCTGCCTGCCCAGCGCGAGGACGAGCGTGCCAATGGCGGTGCGCGCCATGTTGGAGCCGCCCGCGCCCGTATAGCCGAACCCGCCGTCCCCGCCCTGACAGCGGCGATAGAAGTCCAGCGCGCGGTCCACGGCGGCATCGGGCACGCCGACACCGGCGTTGCGTGCGGCAAAGAGGCCCACGAGCACGGCCCCGCTGACTGTGGTGTCCGCATCGCGGCTGGTCGGACTGTAACGCCACGCGCCGGTCGGGTTTTCCGTCTGCGCCGCGAGAATGAGGCCGACCGCCTTCTCCAGCGCCTTGCCGAGCCGTTGGTCCTGCGTCATGCCGTAGGCTTCAGCGAGGGCGAGCGTGGCGAAGCCGTGATTGTACATGGAAGAGCCGATATAGCCGGTGTTCGCGTCGGCCGACTTCAGAATGTAATCCAGCCCCTTGCGGATCGGCCCGCTGTAGAGGCCGTAGTCCGGGTCTTCACCGTGCGCCAGCATAGCCAGCACGCCCAGCCCGACAACACCGGGATCCGCTCCGTGCGAGCCGGTCCACTGCCCGTCGTTCTGCTGGTTCTTGACCAGCCAGGCGAGGCCCCGCTCGTACATCTTCTCGATCTCCGGGGAAACGGAGTCCGACTCCCGCGAGAAGAGCCGCTGCGCGCGGACGGCCTGCACGGCCCCGCTCGCGAGCAGCAGGACCACGCTCAACGTGCTCGATGCGACTTGCGCGTACGATCTTTTCATCCGAAACCGTCCCCTGCCGCCCGGCCCGAGCCGGGCGCCGCCATACCCCTCGCTCCTCTATCCTCGACTCACGCCTTGCGGCCCTGCGGGTCCGCGCCCGGCCGAAGCCGGGCGCTACTTGCCGATCTCGCGGAAATAGGCTTCGAGTGCCTCCCGGAATTCGAACGGGAAACTCTGGACGTCGCCGCCGGACGTGCGTTGACCGGCTCGCGAGCTGCCGGCCCCGCCGTCGGCTCGCCCGTTCATGTCCGGCCGGCTGCCGTCGGGCGCACCGCCCGCGAGGCTGCCGCCTCCCATCCGGCCCATCTGCCCCATCATCTGTGCGAGGAACCCCTGCATGAACGCGCTCATCTGCCCGGCGGAAGACATGGCGGAGCGGGTGAGCAGTTCGATGACTTCCGTTTCGGCGGCAATGGTCTCGGCATCCGTCTTGGGGACCCGCAGCAGTCTTTCGGCATCGTTCATAGCGGTCCGGGCCTTGAGCAGGAGCGCCTTTGAGTCCGGATCGCCGACCTTCTTGTCGATCTGGTCGAGCTCGCCGCGAATATCGACCTGGACACCGCCGAGCGTCCCGGCGCGGGCCGGGTAGTCTTTGAGGGTCGTCTTCTGTTCCTCAAGCAGGCGCGTGCGATCGCGCAACTTCTCTTCGTTCTGCACCAGGCGCATCAGGCGCAGGATCAACTCGAGTTGTTCGGCGGTCATTTCGCCCGGCGCCCCGCTGCCGGCCGGCGCGCCGCATCCCTGTTTGGCGAGGAACTCGGCCCAGCGCAGGAACGCCTGCGCCCATTCGACGGTACCGGCGATACTGAGGAACGTCCGGTTCTTTCCGATCGTGCCGCTCAACGACTCGAGCGCGTCCGGCAATTTCTTCTTCTCCATCTCGAGGTGGACGGTTTCGTACGGCTCCAGGCGCGTGCGATTGAAGTACCCCTGAATGTCGTCCTTGATGTACTTGGCCGTCTTCCGGATGTCGTCGTGTTCCTCCTGCAGCGTGGTCACGGCCGTCTTGAGGTCGTCCGGCAACTCGGCCAACTCGAACCCCACGGTCTGCTCGACCAGGCCCTTGAACCGGGCGGCAATGGCCGTCTCCCGGCCGGCCAGTTCCCGGAGCCGGTTGACGAAATTTCTTGCCGTGACGTTATCCTGGAGCGAATGGCTCTTCTTCTGCAGATTCTTGAGCGCGTCCAGAATCTTCTGTTGGTTCTCCATCGCCTTCGCCAGCTCCGCCCGCCGCTGTGCGGCGTCGGCCTGCGCGCGTTGCAGCGCCTCGATGGCTTCCTTCATCTCCTGCTGCGCGATGGCCTGCATCGTCTCCGACAGACGGGACAGCTCCGCGAGCGTATCGAGCGGGAACTCGCGATTGCGCAGTGCGTCTTTCATGATCTCGGCCGCGGCCTCAATCTGCTTCTCCAACTCCGCCGCGCTCTCGCTCTCGGCCTGTTCGTGCTGCTCCAACTCCTTGGCCGCCTCGTCCCCGGCCAGTTTGTCGTCGGGCAATTGGTCCAGCGCGCGATTCGCTTCGAGCAACCCCTCCTCTTTCCGCGTGAGTTCCTCGAGCGCCTCGAGCACGAGGTCGAGCCGTTCCTGCAGCAATTCGACGTGTTGCGACCAGGTGAGCACATAGACGCGATACTCAGGCGAAACGCTGGGGTTGCGCCCCGGGAAGCGGTCGACGGCCACGGCCCGGAACAGGATCATCATGCCCGGCCTGGCCCCCAGTTCGGCGGGCGAGAGCATGAACTGGCCGGCGAGCGCGACGGCGTCCGGCCCGCCCTCGGCGACGGTCTCGGTGTAACGCACCCCGACCGTCCCTTCCTTGCCGGGCTCCACGGCCTCCCATTCGACAGCCACGTTTCTGACCCCGAAATCGTCCTGCGCCTCGACCGTCACGTTCAGCGTCTCGTCGGACAACATGGCCGTATACAGCGCGGTCTGCGGGCAATCCACGAAGGGCGGCCCGTCCTTCGCGACGCGGAAGAGAACGGGGTACGGCCGTCGCGGCTTGAGGCCGAGCACATCGGTCCAACTCAGCAGCCCGTCGCGGAGTTCCGCCGGGTCCAACTGCGGGGAGGCGAACCGGCTTCCCGTCACCGCGAGCGGCACGGCACGGCCGGCATCGAGGGCGGCAGCGGCCAGGTCGCGACTGACCTCGCCGCGCAGCGTGACGCGGCTGCCTTCCACGCACGCCAGCTCCTGCCCCCAGACGTCCGCTTCGTGCGGCGGCAACTGCAGGTAGGCGGGCCGTTCGACGGTCGCCCGCAGATTGAGCAGCGCGGGCCGCAGTTCCGGCCGAATGCGGGTCCACGCGACGGCGTCACCGGCCCGCACCCTGAGTTCGGCCGGCGCGGTGAGACCGGGAATCCGGACGCTCGCCTCCTTCTCGATGAAGGGCGCCGTACCCCGCACCTGGCGCGTGCACTGGTAGCGCATGTGTGCCGGGCGCCACTTCGTGGTCTGCGCCAGGCGGCAGCGGAACGCGAACTCCTCGCCGTGCGGCACGATCATCTGTTGCGGCAGCGGCAGCAGCCGGACAAAGGTGTAGCGCTCGATAGAGAGAAAGGGCAGAGCCCACCGGGCCAAGGCATTCAGGCTCGGCTGCGGCAGCGCCATGCCGAGCGCGCCGGCCAGCGCCGCCAGGCACAACGCCGCGAGCACGAGCCGCCGGGTCAGGCGTTTGCGCACGGCACTCGCGAAGTCCAGGACAGCCGCCTCAGCGGCCACCTGCCTGATCGCCGCCTCGCACAGCGCGGCGGAGACGTTCGGCGGCCGGCGTGCCGTGTCGGACAGTTCGACGGCCCCCAGCAATTCGTCGCCCAGCGCCCGATGCCGGCGCTGCACGATCCGGGCCAGCGCGCACAAGTCCCGGCGCGCCCACCCCCAACGCCGCAGCCAGAACAGGGCAAAGCCGGCCACGCAGACGGCACTGGCCAGGCCGAGCAGCATTCGGAACCCGCGCGGGACGTCGCCCAGCCGGTCGGCGCCGAAGATGAGCAGGTACGACGCGAGCGCCCCGCACAGCGCACCGGCCGCCGCCATCAGCGTTTCCACCGCGAACAGGCGCCCCTCCAGCGCGCGGAACTGCGCCAACAGCGACTGCGGCAGATTCTCGTTTGTCTCTGTCCTCTTCATGCGTCCGGCCGTAAACCTCTCCGCACAGGGCATGGCCGGGCTCTCCACCCGTCCCAAACCGAATGCGGGCCTGCTGTATCGCCCAAACTCACCCCTCACACCAATCCGGCGGCCTTGCGCAGGACCCATCCGAGCCCCAGGCAGCCGATCATCAGGGTACCCCACCACCACTGCGCCCACAACCGCATACGCCGTTCGGACTCGATTTCTTCGGGCAGCGCGCCGACCGCGCGCACCAGCTGTTCGACGTCCTGTGCCAGCCGGAAGCGGCCCTGCGTGATCCTGGCGATCTCCTGCAGAACCTCGAAGCGGGCGGGCTGCCCGACCTTCTCGCGCGTACGCTTGGCCACGACCATGTCCGTCTGCAGCCGGCGTCCGGTCTGCTTGCAGGCGACGCTCAACCCGAACTCCCCGCCGCGGCGCGGGACGAATCGGCCCTCGTAGCCGCCCCAGCCTTCCTCGCTGGAGGTCAGCGGGAGCTGCTGCGTCTCGCCATCCGGCCCGCGCAGCTCGACCGTCACCTCGGCGCCGTCGAGCGGATAGCCGGTCTTGTCAAACACGGTCGCGTGCAGGAAGACCGTCTCGCCCGCACGCGGGTCCTCGGGCACGAAGAACAGGCGGATCCCTTCCGCGGCGGCCATGTGCCGGCGATGCGCCATCCACCGCACAACCTGCCCCCAGAACCGATAGTGGTACTTGTCTTCCACCCCCCGGCGCCAGCGCCAGGCGCTGTCGGTCCCCATGAACAGCGCGTTCCCGTTCCCGTAGGGGCGGGTGGCCAACAGCGGCAGGCGGCTCCACTGGTTTCGCCGTCCGCCATGGACGGCCAGCACGTCCGCGCCCGGCCTCGCCTTCTCCACCGCCGCGTGCCAGAAGAAGCCGGGCAACCGCCGCCAGAGCCGCCCGTTGGCAGGCGGGTTCTCCGCCAGCATGGTCAACAGGTGGCCTTTGCCCACGCCGGTCAGCGTCAACCTGGACTCGAACGCGGAGCCCTGCCCCTGCGCGTTGCGCGCGCCGAGCACGACGGGCAGCAGCTCGCCCAGCGCACTGCGCGGCCAGGTCAGGTGCCGCCCGCGTTTACCGGGCAGGAACACGAGCCCGCTGCCCTGCTCGGCCACCAGCCCTCTGAGCAAGTCCGCGTCTTTCAGCGTCAGCTCGCCGTCACCGAACCCGACGTCGCCCAGGAAGACGACATCGTAGCGTGAGAGTTCGTCGCGGGTGTCCGGGAACCGCGTCAGGTAGTCACGGCCCTTGCCCTTCGGCATGCCCGGGTGCAGCAGCAGGCAGCGGACGTCCACGCCCGGGTCCCGCTCGAGCGCGTTGCGCAGGAACCGGTATTCCCATCGGGGCACGGAGTCCACGACGAGCACCTTCAGGATTTCGCGACGCACGGCTATGCGGGTCGCGAACCGGTTGTTGTCCGTGATCTTCTCGCCCGGCTCCACGGGCACGGCGAGCGCGAGCGCATAGTCCCCCTCAACGCGCGGATGCCAGAGCATGGACCCGTGCGCGTAGCCCCGAGCCGGAATGACGAGTTCCTTGGTCAGCTCGGCGCCCGCCTTGGAGCGAAGCGAGACGACCGTCCTCACCTCCCGCGCGAGCCGGCTTTGTACGCCGAACGGAATGGCCACCTTCTCGTTGACGAGACAGAAGGCCGGCACCTTCACGTCGCGCAGCTCGAGGTCCGGCAGGTACCGGTCGCTGCCGACCGCCGCGGCGAAGACCGGTACGCGCTTGGAGCGCAGCCCGACCGCGGCCTCGATGGGCGAACCGCCGGCATTCCAGTCTCCGTCCGTCAGGAGGACGACGGAGCGCAGGTTCGCGTACTTGCGCGCCACGGCGGCCAGCGCTCCGTTCAAATCGCTGCCGCCCGCTTCGCGCTCGTCCGTTCCGGGCGCGGCTCCGAACGCCTCCACCGCAACGGTGAATCGCGGCTCGAGCGGCGCATAGAACCGGCCGGCCAGCACGTCCGCCACCCACTCGGACCGGGTCACGGCGTTGCTGCGCCCGGCGAGGCAGTCGCGGGTGGCCATACTCCCGGACTGGTCGTACAGGACAGCCACGACGGGCTTGCGGGTCTGCCGGATCTTCCGGATCCATTCCGGCCGGACCAGGGTGAGGGCGAGCAGCAGGAGCGTCAGCCAGCGCACGGCCTCGAGCGCCAGGGTGATGCGCCGTGACGCCTGGCGCGCGCGCCAATGGCGAACGCCGAACCAGGCGAACGCCAGCAGGGCGAGCGCCACCCATGCGAGCGCCGGCCACGACACCGAAAAACTCCAATGGCTCATTTCGCCGCCACTTCCTCCCGCCCAGCCCGCGCCGGCAGGGTCAGAGCGCCTTCCGCGACAAGGCAACACACCGCCAGGATCAGGAGCGGGCGCCACAACTCCTTCTGCAGGGCGCCGGCGCGCGCCGCGGTCTCCAGGAACATCCGCACGGGCACCGCCCCGAACAGCGCGCGGCACTCCTCGGGCGTCAGTTCGCCGGGCACGTCCTCCTCGGCCGGCCGGTTCAACGCCACGGTGCGGTCCCCGCAACGGTACACGCCGGCGTGCAACCGAAAATCGCGTTGTTCGTCCTGCGGGACCGGCTCGACGAACGTATCGGCGCTGGACGGCGCCCAGCGCCCGCACCACCCCGTTTCCGCCCCGCTCAGCCGCATGCCGCCGGCCGCCACAAGCCGCTGCAGCAGCGGGACCAGCACCAGCCCGTCCCCGAGCGAAGACCAGGCGGCGAGGGGCAATGCCGAGCAGAAGAAAACGCGCCGGCCCTCCGCCTGCACGTACCCCAGAAAGGGCGCCCCGTCGGCGTAGCCGGCCAGTTCCATGATCGGGCCGGACGGGCACTGCCGCTTGTGCACCGCGACGGCGTCCAGCGCGAGCGATTCTCCCGATCCCGTCCTGGCCAGGGGGCCCTCCCGTTCGTTCCACTGCGCGACCCGCAGCGGGTTGCCCGCCGGCGCCGCTTCGACCTCGCCCCAGGACACGCCGAGAAAGGACGCGTCGGCCGACATGCCCGGCGGCAGGAAGATCAGCGCGCCGCCTCCCGCCACGAACGCCTTCAGCGCGCCCGCCAGCGGCTCACCCGGCAACGGCGCCTGCCAGACGACCAACGCCGTCTCGGACCACGGCACCGAATCGGCCGCGGCCGCCGCCACGACGCGCGCGGAATGATTGAGAGTCGCGGGCGACGGCGCGGCCGCCAACTCCAGCACGCGCGCCGCCTCCGCGCTGTCCGACACCACGACCGAGCGCAGATGCGTCTCTGGCCCGTAGACGAAATAGCTGCGGTTGTCGCGCGGGTTCGCGTCGCTCGGGATCTCCAGATACCCCCACCCGCCGCGCGCCGCCGGCACATCCAGCGTCTGGCGGAAGACCAGGGGCCCGCCCGCCGCCTCGAGCGCCAGCTGCCGGCTGACGCCGTCGAGCGAAAGCGTCACGGGCAACGCCCATTCGCCGCCGGCCGCCTCGCGCCCCAACTCGCAGACGAGTTCCATTTTCGGCGCGCCGTAGAGGCGGTAGCGCCCCTGCTCCCGCACGGAGACCGAGGCGTTGGGCTGCGGCGCGGCGCCGGGGACGAGCAGCCGAACGGTGACGCCCTGCGGGAGCGCCGCCAGCTCAGCGGCCAGCGCCGGCCACAGCGGGCTGTCGGGCCGCCAGTTCGCGCGTTGCAGGTCCGAGCCGACCCAGATTTCGACCGCGCCCGCCTGGCTCGTCCGGATGTAGTCCAGCGCCGCCTGCATCAGCGTCGGGAAGTCGGCGGCGGTATCGGAGGCGGAGGCAAAGGCCAGTTCGCCGAGCAGGCCGGGCGCGGCGAGTTCGTGTGAGGCGCCCGTGGCGCTGTCGATCAGCACGAGGCGCGACTCGGCCGAAAGCCGTTCGGCCGCCGCGGCCAGCAAGTCGAGCGCCTGCCGGCGCCGGCTCTTGCCCGGCGCGGCCGAAGCGGCCTCCATGCCGGCGGAGCGGTCGAGCAGAATGAGGACGGTGTCGGGCGGCCCGCCGAGCGCCCAGCCCAGCCAGCCGCCGGCCAACGGCCGGCTGAACGCCGCCACGACGGCGAAGACGGCGAGGACCCGGCACAGCATGATGAGGAACTGGCGCAGCCGCGCGAGCCGGGTCGAAGTGCGGCTTGCCCGGATCAGGAACATCATCGCCGCCCAGCTCTGCGAGCGATAGCGCAGCCGGTTCAGGAGATGGATCACAACGGGCAGGAGGCACAGGGGCAACCCCCAGAGCATGGTTGGCTGCAGAAACGTCATTTCTTCATCCGCTCCAGCAGAAATTCGGAAAGCACGTCTTCGTAGTTCTGAACCGTGCGCGCCCGTCTGTAATCCACGTGGAATTCGCGACACCCGCGCAGCAGGTGCGCCATGTAGCCGCGCATGCTGCGCAGGTACTCCGCCCGGATGGTCGTCGGCTCGGCAACGATCTTCAACGCGCTCTCCATATCCATGAAGCGGACCGGCCGCCTGAACGCAAAGTCGAGTTCCTGGTCGTCCAGCAGGTGAAAGACGGCCAGATCGTGCTTGCGGAAGCGCAGGTGCTGAAAGCAATCGAGCAGCGGGTCCAGCTCCGTGAAGAGATCCGAGAAGACGATGACAAGCCCGCGCCGCCGCATCTTCTCCGCCAGGTCGTGGAGCGTCCGCGTGATGTTCGTCCGCCCGCCCGTCCGAGCCCGGCCGAGCACGTCGAAGATATGGCGCAGGTGCTTCGCGTTCTGACGGGGCGGCACGTCGGCGTCGACGTTCTCGCCGAAACAGAGCAACCCCACGGCGTCGCCCTGCCGGATGAGAAGGTGGGCGAGCGTCGCCGCGAGCCGGCGCGCGAAGTCGAACTTGCTCCCGTGCGCGCCCGCAAAGCCCATCGAGCCGCTGCAATCCAGGACGAGGTAGCAGCGCAGGTTGGTATCGGCCTCGAACTCCTTGACGTAGAACCGGTCCGACTTGGCGTACACGTGCCAGTCGACGTTCTTCACGTCATCGCCCGGCACGTACTTTCGGTACTGGGCGAATTCCACGCTCGAGCCGCGGTGCGGGCTCTTGTGCTTGCCGGAGAAGGTGCCCTCCACCAGCCAGCGGGCACAGACGGAGAGGCGCGAAAGCCGAGCCAGCACCGCGGGATCCAGGAAAGACCGTTGTACATCTTCTCTCAACGCTTGTTCACTCGGACGGCCCGCCGCTCGCCTCCTGGACGAGGCGGTTGATGACGTCGCGGGTGGTGACCCCCTCCGATTCAGCGTGAAAACTGAGCAGGATCCTGTGCGTGAGCACCACAGGCGTCACCGCGTTGATGTCTTCCATCCGCACGAGGTAACTGCCGTGCAGGACCGCCCGGGCCTTGGCACCCAGGATCAGGTACTGCACCGCCCGCGGGCCGGCGCCCCACGTCACCCAGCTCTTGACCCAGTCGGCCGCGCCGGGCAGCGTCGGCCGGGACCGGCGCACCAGGTTCACGACGTAGTCGTAGATATGGTCGGGCACCGGCACGCGCCGAACGAGGTCCTGGAACGCCAGGATACGGTGCCCCTCCAGAATCGTGCTCAACGGCTGGGGCTCCGCGCCGGTCGTCTGCCTGGCAATCGTCAGCTCCTTGTCCGCGGCGGGATAGTCAACCTCGATGAAGAACATGAACCGGTCCAGCTGCGCCTCGGGCAACGGGTAGGTGCCCTCCTGCTCGATGGGATTCTGGGTGGCCAGCACGAAGAACGGCGGCGCCAGCTTGAAGGTGCGGCCCACAACCGTGACCTCGTACTCCTGCATCGCCTGCAGCAGCGCCGCCTGCGTCTTGGGCGGCGTGCGGTTGATCTCGTCGGCCAGCACAATGTTGGCGAAGACCGGCCCTTTCACAAACTCGAACGCGCGCCGCCCGGGCTGATCGGTCTCCTGCAGGATGTCCGTGCCGGTGATGTCCGCCGGCATCAGGTCCGGGGTGAACTGGATCCGGCTGAACTTCAGCGCCAGCACATCGGCCAGCGAGCGTACCATCAGCGTCTTCGCCACGCCGGGCACGCCCATCAGCAGGCCGTGTCCTCTGGAGAAGATGCAGATCAACAGTTTCTCCAGAACGTCTTCCTGCCCGTAGATCACCTTGGCCAGTTCAGCCCGGATCCCGTCGTAGACGCCCCGCAGTTCGTCGATCGCCGCCACATCGTCACGGCTCTGAACGGCCTCCACCATGGTGCCTTGCCCTCCCTGTCTGAGAACGGGACTCGTGCTCTTCGGCCATGCGCCCGCGCTGAACGTCTTTCCCGGCCCGGGCCCGACGGCCTGCCCCGCCACCCCGTCATGCTACCACACTCGTCCGCCGCAAGTCAAAAGGGGAAGCGGCGGTGTCACAGGCAAGCGGGCGCGCGTCATTCGGGGTTCCGCGCCGTGATGACCACGGCATTCTGATCCAGGCGGCAGGTCAGGCCGGTGACCTCCGCCACGTAATTGACGCCGTCCAGCAACGACATATTGCGCACGTTCATCGACAACCCGGCCAGTCGCGCCGCATGCGTTTCCGGCAGGTTCAGGATGATGTTCACGCCCTGTTTCAGAGGGTCCTGCTCCCGGCTCGCCGCCACGAGGAACGCGACCACCTCGCCGATGCCCGCCTGCCGGAACTCCATGGCCGGCACACGCAGCCTCTGCATCTTGCGCCGCAGGTCCTTGTCGTACTGCAGTTCCTTGAGCACGCGCCGCAAGACGACCCTGTTGCGCTCCCGCAGGTTGCTCACCACCAGCTTGCCGGCGGCCGGCTGGAGCCCGACCCGGCCCTGTTCGGGGAAGGCATCGTCCAGCGCGCGGAAGAACGGGGTATAGTCATGGACAAGATCGCCCTCTGGCCCCTGCACCGCGATGACCACGCCCGCGGCCGCCGCCTCCGCGGCCAGCCTTCTGGCGACGGACGGCAACACGCGAAACACGCGCGGCCCGCCCGGCTCGGTCCCTTTCCTGGCGCGGGTCGCCGTCTCCAGTTTTCCCAGCACGTCCTCGACCGCGGCGAAGTTCTCCTTTTCGTTCGCCACGACGAGCAGATTCGTCGACGGGTCCAGCCGCGCGGAAGTCCCGGCGGGAAACGGAACGCCGACCGCCCGGAAATAGGCGGTGTAGTCGCGCGCGTCGGCGGGTGGGCCGCCCGGCGGCTCCCCGCCGGCGGCCACGCTGCGTTCGATCGCCTCGGCCACCTTCGACTCCAGCGGGAAGACCCGGGTGACGACCGGGCCGAGCGCGGTGTTCGTCCCGCCGACCCTCACGCTACCCGGCAGAATCTTGTAGCGCAGGCCTGCCTCTTCGGTCACGGCCTCGATGGCCTCCAGCAACGTACCGGCCGCCAGATCCAACGTGAGCGGGGCCACCTCCGCCTTGCGCGGCCCGAACACCAGCGCCACCCCCTTGCCGTCCGGGTCCGCGCCGGCCGCCGCGTCGCGCAGCCGCGCGAGCACCTGCCGGATATCCGCATCCAGGAACCGTTCCGCGGGGATCCGGCAGGTTTCCAGCCTGGCGCGCAGCGCGCTGACGGCCTGTTCCTCCGCCGCTTCCAGCGTCTCTTCCCAGACCTCCTTCAACTCCGCCAGGTGCCGTTCCTCGTTCTCGACGATCAGCCAGTGTTTCGCCGTATCGTAGAATGCCGAACTGCCTTTCGGGAAGGCGACGCCCATATTGAGGAAAAACGACTTGCAGTCGCACAGGCCCACAGGCCCCTTCCCGTCCCGCCCGCCTTCGGCGCCCATGTTGCACATCATCGCCATAACCGCCTCGCCGACCACCGGCTTGACCGGGAAGATGCGCCGGATGATGGGTTCAAAGGAAGCGTCCCGGTGCACGACGGTGACGTGTTCGAGTCCTGCCCTGAACTTCAGGCCGCTCATCTCCGCGATACGCTTGAGCGCCTCCAGCACGGAGACGTTCTGGAGCTTCAGGGTCAGGGCCGGCAATTCCTGACTGCGAATCCCGGCCACGTTCAGGACGATGGTCACCCCCCGGCTTTCGGGCGGCGAGTCCGCGTCGTGCCGCACGCTCAGCTGCTGCAAGGCCTGGACCGCGCTCGGCACCGTGGCCCGGTTCAGGACGAATTCGGGGATCACGATCCCGGCCAGTTTCTTGGCAGGATCCGGCTGCCCGCCGGGCTCCGCCCTGTGCCGCTCGGCGAACCGCTTCATGGCGGGGAAGAGCGGGAGCAGATCCGCGCAGTCCCGGCGCAGCCGCGCGGCGCACTCGCCGGCGGCCGCGGGCTCACCGCGCTTCTCGTGGCAGACCCCCATCCGGTGCAACGCTCTGGCGGCGAGTGACCCGCTTGTCTTTCCGCGCTGCACGATGCGGCTGTAGGTCGCAATCGCCCGTTCCGCGTCGCCGTCCGCCGCCTCGAAGTGCAGCCCGCGCTGGAAGAGGAGGTCGACCGGTTCCTCCGCGTGGGCCGCCGGCGCGGCCAGGCCCGCGGCGATGCACGCCGCCAGGCGTGCCGCCCCGCGGCAGCGGCGCCAGCCAGTACGTACGCTGTGCATGTTCAGTGCCCGTCGTGTGAAACAGCCGGACTACCCGGCGAACCGATACCCCGCCCCGTGCACGGTCAGCAGGTACTTGGGGCGATTCGGGTTCTGCTCCAGCTTCCGCCGCAGGTTCAACACGTGCGTGTCGATCGTGCGCGTGGTCGGGAACTTCTCGTAACCCCACACCTCGTTCAGAATGCGCTCCCGCGTGAGGACCTCCCCGCGGTGTTTCACCATGTAGTGCAGCAGCCCGACCTCCATGGTGGACAGCGGCAGCGTCTTGCCCCGGCGCGTCACCTCGTGCCTCTGAAAATCGACCTTGACGTCGCCGAACTCCACGCTCGCCAGCTTCTCCTCCTGCTTCAACCACTCGGCGCGGCGGAGCAGCGCGCGGATCCGCGCATTGAGTTCCTTGAGAGCCACGGGCTTGGTCATGTAGTCGTCGGCACCCAGCTCGAGCCCGAGCACCTTGTCGATCTCTTCGCCCTTGGCCGTCAGGATCACGATCGGCACGAGCAGTCCCTTCTCGCGCAACTCGCGGCAGACGTCGTAGCCGTTCTTGCGCGGCAACATGATATCCAGCACGATGAGGTCCGGGCGCCCGCCGACGGCCCGTTCGACGCCGGCCTGCCCGTCCTGGGCGGTGAGCACCTCGAACCCTTCGAACCGCAGGAAGTCCGAGAGTATCTTGAGAATATTCTCTTCGTCCTCAACAATCAGAATCTGCGCCATGATCGCTTCCCTCCAGTGCCGGCAACATGACCGTGAACGTACTGCCCCGGCCCTCGCCCTTTTCGCTGACGACATGGACCTTGCCGTTGTGCGCGGTCACGATTTCCTTGACGATCGCCAACCCGACGCCGCTGCCCTTCACTTCCTTGACGATCTCGTCGTCGCCGCGGTAGAACCGCTCGAAGATGCGCGTGATCTTGCTGTTGTCGATGCCACGCCCCCTGTCGACGACCTGGATATTGACGAACGGCCCCTCGACGAAGACGTTCACCATGATCTCCTTGTTGACGGGCGAATACTTCACGGCGTTGTCCAGCAGGTTGAGCAGCACCTGCACGATCGCGTCGGCATCGATCGCGCATTCGGGCAGACGTGGCTGGACGTAGAGCTGGATATCGTAGCCCTTGGCCTTGGCGTACTTGCGGAACGTCCTCACCGTGTCGGCAACGAGCAGGCCGATATCCTGCGGCCCGAACGCGTATTTCTTTCGGCCGGAATCCATTCTGGAGAAGTCGAGCAGGTTGTTGATCAGCATGCTCAGCCGCTCCGTTTCCTCCTCCAGCGTGATGAGGTATTCCCTGGCTGTCGCGTGGTCTTTCACGGCGCCCATCTCGAACATTTCCGTCACCATCTTCAGCGTGGTGACAGGCGTACGCAGCTCGTGGGAGACGGTGGAGATGAAGTCGGTTTTCATGGCGGAGAGTTCGCGTTCTTCGCGGATCATTCTGAGCATGAAGAACATGCTGATGCCGATGGCGAGCACGAGGATGGCGACGATCCCGACGTTGAGCGCCATGCGCGAGCGCACGGCGCGGTGCAGGCCGCCCGAATGCGGGACGGCCACCGCCAGGTTCCAGCCGGGCACGAGCCAGGCGAGCGAGCGCTTGATGCCGGCCTCCGCGGCGTGGGCGGCTCCCGACTGAACGGTCACCTCGCCGGCGGCGTCGGTGATGCGGAAATCGAAATCGCCGGCAAACCGCAGGGCGAGGCGGACCTGTTCCAGGATCAGGCGCCTGAGTGTCGCGAGCGGGAAGGAGAAGACGAGCGCGTGGCCGGGCCGGCCCGCGAGTTCCCGATACCCGAGGAACTGACCGGGCCGAAAGACGAGATACACGGCGCCCTCGCCGCCCTCGGCGCGCACCGCGGCGCTCGGCGGTTCGGGCCCGGGCTGCACCTCCTCGGCGGCCAGCACGTGCTCGACCTGTTCCAGCCAACTCCGGTACTCGCCGGGGTCCAGGCTGTGGCTCAGCCCGCGCCGGATCAGCCCGTCCACTTCGCGCCGGATCCGCTCCATCTTGAGGAAATCGCCCAGCTCCTCGCAGGCGCGCAGATAGCCCAATTCCGCCATCAACGCGCGGGGCGCCGCCAGGTCCTCCTCCCGCGCGAGCCCGCGCTTGCGAATGCTGGCCACCAACCCGCGGACCTCGTGCTCATAGAAGGCCGCCTGCGCCTTGGAGAGGCCCGCCTCGGGCAAGAGCGTCAGGCGCAGCAGGTCGGCGCACGCGCCGGCGCAGGCGGCAAACGACTCTCGCGCCGCGTGAATTCGCGCGCACTGCACGTACGCCACCGCGCCCAGACACGCGCCGTTCACCGCGCGTTCGAACGGGTAGTCGCGACAGATCTCGCCGTACAGGTCCAGGGCCTGCTCATCGTGGCCGGTCTTCCGGCGGCACCGCGCCCGCGCGTTGAGCACGTTGGCCGAGTACCGCTTGCTGTCCGCCTCCAGCACGAGTTGTTCGTAAGCCTGCAGCGCCTGGTAGGTCCGGCCCTGAAACTCCTGCGCTTCGGCCGCCGCGTAGCTCTCCCACGCGGGACCGCCGGGCGGCTCCGACTCCGGGCCGTCCGCGGCCCGCTCGCGCCAGGGCGACCGCGGCCGGCGCGGGCGATAGTCGGGCCCCATCACAAACGCGCATTCCGCCCCCAGCGGCTTCAGCCGCTCCATCATTTCCGCCGCGCCTTCGCCCGCGTCCTCGCCGGCGACCGCCGCCTGCGCCTGCGCCTCCAGCAGGCGCAACGCGCGGCGGACTTGCTCCTCGACGCCGACGGCGATCGCATCGCCGCGCTCGTCGAGGTCCCGCTCAAAGAGGATTTCCTCGTACTTGAGCGAGCGCAGGCTGAAGAAGGCGAGCACGGTCGAACAGGCCATGATCGCCCCGAGCAACAGCCAACCGGATCTTCGCCCAAGTCTCATCGCGGGCAGTATAACACGTTCTCGGCGCGATTTTGTCAAAATCGTGTCAAAATCGCCGCGCAACCCGGCACGGACGGCGCCCGGTCCTTCGCTCTTGCCTTCCGAGCGGACGCCGCGCTAGTGTAGTGCCGGCGTGTGCGGATTCCGGGCGGAGTGGCGACCATGTCGAAACGCGAGAAGACAAGAGCCGGCTTTGTCTACAGCCCCGTCTACAAGGCGCATCATACCGGGTTCGGGCACCCGGAACGGCCGGAACGCTGCGAGGCAATCGTCCAGGCGCTGAACACGCCGGCGCTCGACCCGCGTCTGGTGCGGCTCACGCCGCGCGCGGCGACGGAAGCGGACGTGCGGCTGTGCCACACGCCGGACTATCTGGAGGCCGTCAAGGCAGACGTCGCGCTCGGCGCCACGGCGCTGCGGACCGGCGACACGGAAATCGGGCCGCGTTCCCTGGAGGTCGCGCTGCTGGCGGCGGGCGGCGTGCTGACGGCGGTCGACGCGGTCATGGACGGCACCGTGCGCAACGCCTTCTGCCTCGTCCGCCCGCCCGGGCATCATGCCACCCGGTCCAGAGGGATGGGATTCTGCGTCTTCAACAACGTCGCCATCGCCGCCCGCTACGCCCAGCAGCGGCACGGCCTGCGCAAGGTTCTCATTGCCGACTGGGACATTCATCACGGGAACGGCACCCAGGACATCTTCTACGACGATCCGTCCGTGTTCTATTTCAGTACGCACCTGTGGCCCTTCTATCCGGGGACCGGGCTCGCCGACGAGACCGGGACCGGCGCCGGGACCGGGTTCACGCTCAACTGCCCGCTCTCCGCCGGCGCCGGCCGCGAGGAGATCGTCGGCGCCTTCCGCGACATGCTGCTGCCCGCCGCCGCCGCCTTTCGGCCGGACTTCGTGCTGGTTTCGGCCGGGTTCGACTCGCGCCTGGGCGACCCGCTGGGCCTGTTCACGCTGACCGACGCGGACTTCGCGGAGTTGACCGGGATCATGATGGAGATCGCCGAAGCCCACGCCGGCGGCCGGCTCGTCTCCGTGATCGAGGGCGGCTACAGCCTCGACGGCCTTGCCGCCGCGGCCCTGGCCCACGTCGCGACGCTCGCCGGCGGCCCGGAACCGGGGGCCCGCCCATGAAGCCGTTCTTCCAGCGGGTGACCGCCCTGCAGCGCAAGCACGGCCGAAGCGGCGCGGTCGTGGCCAACGGCCTGCAGCGGAGCCGGCAGGTGCTGCAGGCGCGCGGCGCGCGACCGGCCCCGGCGCCGGCCGGCGTGAGCCGCAACGCGCCCTGCCCCTGCGGCAGCGGCAAGAAGTACAAAGCCTGCTGCGGCGCCCTGCCCGCGTGATGGGAGACTGGAAACTGGAGACTAGAAACTGGAAACTCGAAACTCGAAACTGGAAACTCGAGACTGGAGACTGGAGACAGGAATCGGTTCCGCGTGTTCCTAAGTGCTCCCCGGCGTAAATACACCAATGCGGGCTTCGCCCGCAACCCAGAGGTCAGAGGTCAGGAATTTCTCCGGCGACTTGATCATGGCTCCTAAGCGTTCGCGCAGAAGCAAGTTCACATTTTGCTGGCGGCTATTCTGCACGTGCTCACGGCGCGCGCGAGGAGCATACCCGCCGGGTCTGTGACGAACGCGCAACACCGAGCACTCGGGCCCAGACTGGCCTTGGGGCTCGAAGCACGCATGGCGAGAGGGTCATGACGGCTGGAGCCTCGACGGCTACGAAGACATCGTAGGGGAAGCGGGCCCACAGTCTCCCCCCCCCATGTTCCGACGCCACCCTAACCAGTTCCCAGTTTCAAGTTTCCAGTTTCAAGTTTCAAGTTTCAAGTTTCAAGTTTCCAGTTTCCAGTTTCCGGAGCCACGATACCCCCACTCGCTCGCGGTCGTCGCGCAAACCCCCGTCCCGGTCTGCCCACGAAAGGCTTGCCTCGCGCCCCCCTTTTGCGCAAGATGGCCCGATCAGGATCCGCGAACAGAGGGACGGGAGGGCTGAACCGTGATAAGCGCTGAATTCATAACGCCGCACGTGGTGGAAAACGAGCAGAAGATCGTGATGCTGATCATGGACGGGCTGGGCGGACTGCCCAACGCAGCGGGCAAGACGGAGCTGGAAGCCGCCAAGACGCCGAACATGGACCGGCTTGCGAAAGAAGGCGCGCTCGGGCTCGCGGATCCGGTGGGCCCCGGCGTCGCGCCGGGCAGCGGCCCGTCCCATTTCGCGCTGTGGGGTTACGACCCGATCAAGAACGATATCGGGCGCGGCGCACTGGCGGCGACGGGCATCGGGTTCGAGCTGAGAGGCGGCGACGTGGCCGCCCGCATCAACTTCTGCACCGTCGACGCGGACGGCAACGTGACCGACCGGCGCGCGGGCCGGATCGCCACGGAACTCAATGCGGGACTGTGCAAGAAGCTCGACGCGATCCGGTTCCAAGGCGTCGAGCTGTTCGTGCGGCCCGTGAAGGACCACCGCGCCGTCGTGGTGTTCCGGGGGCCGAATCTCACCGAACACGTATGCGATACGGACCCGCAGCAGACGGGTGTGCCGCCGCTCGACGCCAAGGCCACCAACCCGAAGGGCAGCCGGACGGCGGAACTGGCGCGTCATTTCATCCGGGAGGCGCGCGGCATCCTCAAGACCGAGCACCCGGCCAACATGATCCTGATGCGCGGGTTCGCCGAGTGCCCGTCCCTGCCCTCGTTCCGGGACGCGTACAAGCTGAAGGCCGCCGCCATCGCCGTCTACCCCGACTACAAGGGCATGGCGCGTATCTGCGGCATGGACGTGCAGGAACTCGGCGAGAACGCCACGGAAGCGGACGAGATCAAGCGGCTGGAAGAGATCTGGAAGGATCACACCTTCTTCTATATCCACATCAAGAAGACCGATTCCTACGGCGAGGACGGCAACTACGACGGGAAACTGCACGTGATCGAAACCGTGGATGCCCTGGTCCCCCGCATCCGCGCGCTCGAGCCGGCGTTCATCGTTATTACCGGCGACCACTCCACGCCGTCGCAGTACGCCGCGCACAGCTTCCACCCCGTGCCCGTGCTCGTCTGGGGCAAATGGGTGAGGCCCGACGATCAAACCGCCTTCGGCGAAACCGCCTGCGGGCGCGGCGCGCTCGGCCGGTTCCCGTCAACGGAGCTCATGATGCTCGCGCTCGGCCACACGCAGAAAGTGGCCAAGTACGGGGCGTAGCCTGAGACGTGCTCGGCAGCCCGACTTCGCCCAAGGCTTGCGAAAAAAGCGCGCAAATCGTAGGACGGGCTTTCCAGCCCGTCCCGCACAATCGTGAGCCGACGGAAAATAGGGACGGGCTGGAAAGCCCGTCCCACGAAGCGGAGGCCGGGCCTCGGCTTCGGTGAAGCCGGGCCTACTGGGGTTGCGGGCAATGCTCTCCTCAGAGCGCTTTCTCAGGGTAATCGATTGCCCACTTGCCTTCCGCCTGCGCGTCGGGTGCGGCGGTCTGCCAGAGCGCGACGCAGGCCTCGGACGCGCCGTGCTCCTGGAGATGGCGCACGAGCAGGCCGTGCAGTTCCTTGCAGACGGCGGGGTTGTCCGCCGCCACGTTCGTTTCGGCGAGCGGGTCGGCGCGCAGGTCGTAAAGCTCGCCGCGGCCGGCCGCGCCGACCGGCGCGTAGCCCCATTGGCCGGCGATGACGAAGGGTGTCACGCATTTCTTCGGGACGGCCTCGCCCTTCGTGTGCACGTGGCAGCCGGAAACGACATGGTCGCGGTGCGCGGACTTGCCGTCGAGAACGGCCTGCGCAAAGGAGCGCCCGTCGAACGGTTCCGGCGGCTCAGTCTGCACGCCGGCCAGTTCGCAGACGGTCGGCAGAATGTCCGCCGGCTGCGCGAACAGGTCCAGACGGCGTCCTTTCGGGATACCCGCCCCCGCCAGGAGGAACGGCACATGCCCCACCTCGGGATAGATCGGCCAGAACCGGGCATCCTCGGCGCAGATGTTCGACTTGCCGGCGCGCGCGTGCTCGCCGATCGAGTAACCGTGGTCCGATGTGATCACCACAACCGTGTCGTCCCACAGGCCCAGATCGTCGATCTTTTCCAGGACCCGCCCAATGTACCGATCGACCAGTTCGGCTTCCGCCGCGTAGTGCGCCCAGAGATTGTGCAGCTCTTCGTCCGTATAGGCCGATGCCGGGCCGTAGTTGGCGTGCAGCATGGGCGTGCCGCGATAATCCGGGTCGTAGCGCCGCACCAGATACTCGGGCGGGTCCCAGGGCTCGTGCGGATCGAAGAAGTCGATCCAGAGAAAGAACGGATTGAACGCGCCGTTCTCCTCCAGCCACCGGATGCTCGTCGCGCCGGTCTTGGCCGGGAACGTTTCCTCCTCGCATTGGAAATTGCGGTTCAGCCAGCGGTGCACGTCGACCAGCGGGTACTCGCCCCTGAACAGCGGGTTGAGCCGCGTCTTCTCGCGCGGCACCACGGGCCGGATGGGCTCGTTCATGCGCAGCAGGTACTTGTCGCCTTCCTGGCCGCGGTGCTGAAACGCGGCATCGAACGCGAACTGGAACCGCGTGTTGAACAGGTGCGGGCAGTCGCAGATCAGCTGCGTCACGTAGCCCTGCGCGCGGAGCAGGCCGGCGATGTGATTCGGGCCGCTCACGTCGATCGGCTGCCACCCGTAGTGCGGCCAGCCCACCACGCCGGTCGCCACGTCCGTGCGGTGCGGGATCGTCGGGAAGCTGCCGGTGTAGAAATTCTCGATCGCCGTCGCCCGGCCCGCCGCATGCCGGTCCAGGCACGGGGTCCGCACCGGCCGCCGCGCCTTGTCGCCCAGGTTGTCGTACCGAAATGTGTCCGTGATGATAAGAATGATGTTCTTCAATTCGGTCCCTCTCCTAACTTGATCGAGAACTTACTCGCGAACCTGCTCGAGAACCTACTCGCGAACCCGCCTTCGCCGTCGTGCCTCCTGGCTTCGTCGGGCGCGGCTTACTTGACCCCGCCGCAGCGGCGGGGGATCGACAAAGCTTACAGCCTGTCCGGCGCAGGTCGGCTGCCGGGCGGGCCTGCCCGATCATGAACCGCCCTCTGCCGGATCCGTCTGCCGGCCCGCGTCGCCGCTCGCCGGCCCGTCACTCGGCTCGCCGCCCGGCCGGCGCAAGCTGACGATGATCAGAACCAGCACGAGCGCCGCCGCGAGCAAGGGCCAAAAGAGCGTGCCGGAGCCGAGCCGCCCAACGACGCCGGTCTCCAGGTCGAGCACGTACCGTTCGTCCTTCTCATTCGTGATGATGAGTTCGCGGTCGGCCAGCTCGAGCTTCTTGATGAACACCCACTGCACATCCGGTTCCAGGCCTTCGGTGATGGGCACATCGTAGATCTTCTTCTCCCACAGCTTGGTCTGCGTCTGCTGGTCCCAGGCTTCGATGATGCCCATCCGCTCCGGGGTCGCGGCCGCCCGGTATTCCACGCCGTTCGCGGCCACGGGCTCGGCCGGCTCGGCCGGTGCGCGCTTGGCCGCTGCGACACGACCGAGAAGCACAAGCGAAAGCGTCAACAGAACGGTCCGGTTTTTCATGGCATGCTCCAGTCCGGTTTGATGTTGCGGGAGCCCCTCTTTCAGGCCGGAGACGGCCGGGGCCGACACTCAACGTCCGGCGACTGTAGCAGAAGAGGGCGCGCGTGTCCAGGCGCTGGGGCGGGCCCTGATCCGCGGATGAGAATGGTTGATGGTTCATGCTTGAGTCCGCTCCATTAACCCGGCTCGCGGGGACGCTCGCCCTCCATCGGCGCTACAGCTGGTATTCATGAAGGGCGAACGTCCTCATGAGCCGCTTCTTAGTGGCTTCGTCCTCGGAAACTGCAACGAAAAACAAGAAATTTTCGGGTGCTGAGAGG
>JAFGHX010000086.1 GCA_016929905.1 Kiritimatiellia bacterium | reverse complement strand
GCTGTTTTGCAAAACCGGCGTGGTGGGGGGCGGGGCAAAGTAGAAGCGGCGTCTCGCCGCTTCCGGACAGCGTTGGTTGAAGACGCACCAAACCCTCCCCTGCCGCCGCCGGAGGCGGCGGCTTCCCCTCCGGCGGAGGGGAGGTTTGCTGTTTTGCAAAATCGGCGTGGTTTGCGGGGAGTTCAGCCGGCGCGGATGACGTTGCCGATGAAGACCATGACGAACAGGGCGACGGTCTCAATGACGCCGATCGCCATGAGGTAATTGCCGAAGCCCTTGCCGGTTTCGGCGAGCGCGTCGGAGGCGCCCGCCCCGGTCGTGCCCTGCATCCAGGCCGACATGCCGATCGCGGCTCCGCCGAGCAGGCCGGCTCCGATCAGCGCCGGATAGGCGGCGCCGGCGGCGGCGGCCTTGACAATGGCATTCTTGACGATCATGCCGTAGATCGTCTGGGACAACGGCGCGCCGACGAAGGCGACCAGCATGAACGGCGCCAGCCGGTTCTGAGCGAAGCATTTCTTCCATGCGCCGACGGCGGCCATACCGGCGGCGCCCGTGCCGAGCGCGGACCCTACGGCGGCGAGCGTGAGTGCCGCCGCGCCGCCGATCTTCCCCATTGAAGCCATCATTGCTGCGTCCATCGTCTTCTCCCTCACTGTTGACTGTGCGTTACTGTTTCACCCTGTCCCGAGCCGGGCGGGCCGCCCGGCACGCGAGTCATCGGGCCTCTTCGTCCTTTTTGGCGAACGGGCTGTACTTGAACCCGGCCCACTGTACCCCGATATGCCCGGAGAACTCGAGCGTATTGAGTCGCACGCCGTGCACGAGAATGCCCATCGCGCCCAACAGAATATTCAGGGTATGCCCGAAAAAGAGGATAAACGCGGCGACGAGCCCCGCGGCGGCACTGTGGATTCCCCGCCCGACGGCCATATCGTTGAACGCCATGGCGACGGAGAGCGACGCGGTCCCGACGGCGAACAGGCGCAAATAGGAAACGACGTCGACGAAATTGCCGACGACGGTGAGGGGCAGCATGACGTGGTTGGGCCATTCCTTCTTGAATTCGCGCGGCGGCGTCATGAACAGGGCGACGGCGACGAGCCCGGCGCCGCCGAGCCAGGCGACCCAACCGGGAAAGGGCATATCGAGCACCAGGTGACGGGCGAGGAAGAACATGGTCCAGCACAGGCAGATCCATCCGGCCTGCGCGATGGCGCGGGTGCTATTGATGGTGCGCACGACGTTCCAGGCGTGGGCGACGCTGAGATGGATGGTCCCGATCAGGAAGCAGAGCGAGGTGAGGTTCGTTTCGTTGGCCAGCCAGTCCACCTTCGCGCCGCGCAGGGGAGCGGGCAGGTTGGCGATTCCGAAGTAGGTTCCGGTGATGACGCCCCAGATCATGGTGCAGACGCTGAGGATGGCGAGCAGGACGAACGGGTCGCGCGGCGCCTTTTTGAACTTGAGCCGCGCAACGGCGGTCAAGAGCAGGAACAGGGCGCCGTAGCCGGCGTCGCCGATCAGGATGGCGAAGAACACGCTGAAGAAGAGGAGGAACACGGCGCTGATATCGGCCTCTTTGTAGCCGGGCAGCACGCCGATCAGTTCGAACACCGCCTTGATGGGGCGGACCCAGGCGGGGCTACGGATGAGGGTGGGTACGTTATCGTCTTCGGCGGGCTCTTCGACGAGCAGGCCCCAGCCGTGTGATTGGGCGGCGGTCCGGACGGCGTCGACGGCGTCGGCGGGGCAGAACCCGCGCAGCCAGGCGAGCCGTCCGGCCTCGGCCATACCGGCGCGCGCCTCGGCGTATTCGAGCCGCTCGCGCAGTTCGCGGATATGGGCGCGAACGGCGGGCAGCGCGGCGCTGAGCGCGGCGAGCCGGTGTTCGGCCTGCCGCAAGGCGGTCTGGAGTCCGTCGATTTCGGCGCGGATCTCGGCCAGGCCGCGTTCGGGCAGCGGGACCGGCTGGCCGCCCGGCCACTCGAACTCGCCCCGCCCGATGAGCGCGAGGTAGCGCCCGGTCCCGTAGTCGCGGGTGGTGACGACGGTGACGTTGGCGGGGACGGCGAAGCTGTCGCGGCGGGTGACGTGCCCGAGCTTGACGGTGATGCCGCGTTCGGCGAGCCGGCGCACGGCGGCGGGGCTGAAATCGCCGAACGGCTCGACGGCCGCCTGTTCGCGGAGCAGGGCGTCGAGCTGCTCGCGTTGCCGGCGCGTCTCCTGCACGAGCGCGGCGGTCTCGCGGATCGGTTCCTCGGCGCCGCCGGCCGGCGCGCGGGCGGCCGGCGCGGATTCGGAATTGGCGCGGGCGGCGGGCCGGTGCGCGCCGAGCTGGTTCGCCGCCTGCCGGGCGCGTTCGAGCGCGGCGCGCAGCGTGTCGACGTCCTCGCCGCCGGGCTCGCGGGCGGGCGTGAGGTGGAGGACGCCGAGCGCGCGCAGCGCGTCGAGTGTCCGTTCCCGATCCGCGTCGAGGCAGATCAGCGTGAGTTTTTTCATTCTGACGATCACGTCGTTTTCCTGTCTAGTCCAGATTCTCGCCCGGCTGGATCCCGTCGCCGGCGATGCCGGCGGCGGCGTCGAGCCATTCGTATTCGAGCGTGCGCCGTTTCGCGATTTTGGCGCGGACGACGCCGGCGGTCTGTTCGTCGCCGAGGAAGATTTTGATGACGCGGATATTCTCGCGGCATTCGGGGATCTTGACTTTCTCGAACAGGTTCACGCGTTGGGTAGTCGTACGCAGCTCCTCGGCGATGATCCGGCGCTGTTCGGCGAGGATGTCGCGCTCGGCCCTGTTCCGAATGAGCTGCTCGCCGATCTGCTGGGCGTCGTCGAGCCAGGCGGGCGTCTCGAACAAGTCGAGCGCGGCGCGCTCGAACACGACGTCCTCGAACACGGGGATGGTGACCCCGGCGATGTTGTTGTCGGTCTGCCGGATCTCGCGGGTGCGGACCAGCCCGCCGAGTTCGACGGGCTCGGCGAAGAGCTTGAGCCAGCGGTTCAGGTCGGCGTACAACGCCGCTCGGGCCTCTTCGTTGCGGGCGACGGCCGCGTCGATCGCGAGCAGTTCCATCTGGAGCTGCTGCTTCTTGAGCTGGAGCATGGGCAGGAACCGGGTATAGCGGGCGAGCGCTTCGGTCTGCGCTTTCAGCTCGTTCTTGGTGTGTTTGATCCTGGGCATAGATTTCGCCGCGCCGTGACCGGCGCGACGCAATGGCTCATGAGCTGTGTCGCCGCCGGCCCCTGGCTAAGGGCCCGCGCAAAAATAACTTCACATTTTGGCGGGCCAATGTTGACACGGCCGTGGGAATGACGCGGCCCGAGGCCGCCCCATTCCCACGGCACGGCAGAGCCGGCACAACATTGGCCCG
>JAFGHX010000085.1 GCA_016929905.1 Kiritimatiellia bacterium | reverse complement strand
GGTGAGCGAGCGGTTGAAGACCTGCACGGCCAGCACGTTGGTCGGGCAGAGCACGGGCATGGCCGCGCCGGCGTAGGTGTTGGACCAGGCGGCGTTCATATTCCCGGACGCCACGGCGTCGTGGGGCACGAATTCACCGGGGGCCCCTGCCACGTTCACGCGCGCGATCTCCTCGCCGTTGAGCCACATGATGAAGCCGTCATCGAATTGCGCCCAGACGCGCAATTCGCTGACTAATGCTGAATGCTGAATGCGGAATGCTGAGCGGAGGAAGACGCAGGAGTAGCTATGCGGCATGTCGGCAAGTTCCGTGCCGAGGGCGACGCCATAGTCGCTGTAGCCGATGGGGGCCGGGCCGGACGACCAGGCGGAATCATCGAAGACGATTTGGCGCCAAGCGTGAGCGGGAGCGGACGCTTCGGAGGCGCCCTTGAAGTGGCGCCATATTCCGCCCTTGGGAATTCCCGGTTCGCCGGTTCTGACCCATGCGATATTGGAATAGGCGGAATCGCCGGCGCCGTTGTACGCCTTGATCTTGTAGTCGAACCGGGTTGCCGCCAGCAGGCCGGTGTCGGCGTAGCTGGTCGCGTTCGCGCCGGGCTGCGCGATGCGGATCCACTCGCTGGTGCCGCTCTGGCGGCGGTCAATCTTGAACCCGGTTGCGTCGGTGCTGTTGCCCTGCCAGTCCAGTTCGATCCGATTCGCGCCGGCGGCCCGGGCCTGCAACGCGGTTGGCGCGGTTGGGATTGTGGCGCCTTGGCCGATGCCGAATGCGCCGCAGTGTGTGCTGTTTTCGCCGGCCGTTGCCGCGGGTGCGCCGGGCGCCAGCGCGTAGTATTCCGAGATGGTTCCGGCGGCGGTGCCGTCTGTCCGCCAGACGACGCCTGCCTCGACGAAACCGGGGGCGGTTGAGCTTTCGGTGTTGTGTGCGTAGTTCAGGAACGCGCCGTCGTCGGTGTGGTTGCGGTCCGGCTTGCAGAGGAAGTTGTAGCGGATCACGGCCGGGTTGGGCCATGCATTGCCGGAGTCCCAAGGATTGTGATCGATGCAGTAGTAGCCGCCCTGGATGATGTTGTTGCGGATGGTGGTGCCCGTGGGGTTTGCGGGGTACTTGCCGTCGGGTGCGAGCGCGAAGTCGATCCCGTTCTCGCCGCTGCCGAGTCCGGGTTCCAGCATGATCGTGTTGTGCTCCATCACGTTGTCGGTCGCATCTTCGCGGAACCGGACGGCCGGGATCGCCTGGGTGCTTGCGAAATTCTTCGGCACGAACAGGTTGTGGCTAACGGTGTTGCGGTAGCTGTCGCGGATATTGACCACGGAAAGGCCGTCATCCATTGTGGGGCAGAAGTAGTTGTGCGCGATTGTCGTGCGTGAGGAGCGCATGCTGCCCGACGTGCCCAGCTTGATGGAGTAGTACACGCCGGAGCCGGCGAATTTGTTGTACGTCACGACGTTGCCCGTCGCTTCCGGATTGACGATGACGAGATGGGATTTTTTGTTGCGGGCCCCGTCGAACACATTCTGGAGCAGCTTATTGTTCGGGCAGGCTCGGATCTCGATTTCATGGAAGTAGTCGGTACCCGTGCCGCCGGAGCTGAAACGGCACTTGGTGATGGTGTGGCCGCCGGCGCCGAAGCCGATTCGCAGGTTCTTGCCGGCGCTGTTGTCCTGTTCTTTGAAGGTCAGGTTTTCCAAACGCCAACCGGAAACGGAAGAAAGGCGCACGTTTTCTTTGGCGCCGAGTTCGGCGACGCCGGTTCCGTCGATGACAACGGCCTGGTTCGGCAGCATACCGATCAGAGTGATGTTGTCGAGGCCGTCTGCATCGATCGACTCGCGATAGCGATTGCCCGAGGAGTTTCCGTAGATCTCTATGCGGGCCCCGTTGGAGGCGGCACGGAGTGCGGCGGCGATGGCCGAGTACTGGCGGCCGTCGCCGACCGTCAGGGTGGCTGCCGCCACCGTGGTTCCGGCGACGAGAACGCATAGGCATAGGATGGCGGACAGGAGTCGTGCTCGACAGCGTCGTTGATTCATCGATATGTCCCTTCCTTCTCTTGACTGAACAAGCGGGAATCCGGACTGTGGTACCCGAAAGTGTGGTCTCCACTAATGCATTTCCCGCCGGATGCGGAACGTTACAGGGATTCTATGAGAACGCGGCTCGCGAGGACGCTCGCCCTCCATCTGGCTATCGCGCGGTGACGAGGTGCGCCCAGCGAAGCCGGGGCGACGCGGCCGTCGTCGGTGATGGTCATTCACCCTCTCGAACGATCTCGACATCGTCGACGAACAGGTCGCCTTGTCCCTTGGTGAGATAGATGGCGATATTCATGAGGATATCGTCGGGGTGGAACGTATCGCTGCGTTCGGGTCTGCGGGGGGCGAGAGTGCGAATGGGTATTTCGATACTCGACCAACTGCCCCGTTCGAAGTCGTGGACCTGCAGACGAAAGTTCTGTTGCTGAGTGCCGTTCCAGACCTGGACGGTCATCTTCTTGGCTTGCGGCGGCGCCCAGCACAAGAATCGGAGCACGAGTTCGGGGGCATACGGGAACAGGCCGGTTCGACTGCTACGGTTCATGACAACCTGGCTACCCACGTGAGCGGCGCGGCCCTGCTCGCCCACGAGGCAGAAGCGGCTTCCTTCGCGTTTTGGTTCTTCGGCGATTTTGCCCCGCACCCAGAACGCGGGCCGGGCACCGTCCTCGAAATCGAACCGGTAAACGCCCCGGTTGCCGGGCATGGGGACCGGGACGGTAACGGCCCCCGCTTGCGCGACGGCATACTGGCCACCCCGGACGGTGACGGTTTCGTTATGCTCATGCTCCATCAGTTCGACTGCACCCTCTTCCACATGCAGCCGAGTCGTGGCGCGGCGTACGCCGAGGTTGAGTTTGGTGCCGAGCACCGTGGCTTCGGCATGCGGGGTGCTCAGCCGCATGGGGAAGCCTGCCGGTTGTTTGGCGGCGTCGATTCGCAATTGCCCCGCCGCCAGGGTGAGCCTTTTGCCGCGCTGTTGGGCGATCAGCTCGCATTCGGTGTTTTCCTTCACCAGGACCGTGCTCCCGTCCGGGAAACGAAGGCCCAGCGTGCCCGCGCCGTCTGTACGGATGCGGTCGCCGGGCCTCACGTGCATGCCGGTGGTGAGTACGCGTGTCTCCTGGTCGCGTACGCGTTGCACATCGCCCTGAGTCCAGACGACCTGCGCGGTGTTGCCCGCGCGTCCTCCCTGGAGATCCCATCGGTCGCGGCCCCAGAGAAGAGCCAGCAGGACTGCGGCTGCGGCCAGAGGCAGGGCGAGCGTCTTGATGAGACGTCTGAAGCGAAGCGGTCGCGACGCGGCGCCCGGCAACCGGTCCAACTCATCGTCGACTCGCCGCAGGATCTCCGGGCCGTCCGTCTCGGCCTTCAACCGTTCCTGGAGACTGCGCAGGAATTCGTCATCCGTCACCTTGAGCTGCCTGAGCAGCCGCGCGATGTCCAAATCGGCCAGGTATCCGTCTTTGCCGGCGGCGTCGGCTTCGAGCCGGGCCGCGAGCTGGGCCGTTTCGTCTTCCGTCAGCCGGTCGTCCACGAATTTCGTCCAGAGCTCTTCAGACAGCTTCTGCATTGGAGGCGGCCTCCTGTTGCATGGCGCGTTCGACGCACGTGCGCAACGTCTGCCGGATTCGGAGCAGGCTCGTGCGTACGGCACCTTCCTTTCGGCCGACCTGTGCGCCGATCTCTTGAGTAGAGAGGTTGTGGAAGTAGCGGAGTTGAAGCATACGGTACCACGGCTCGCGCGAGGCCTTGAGCTTCTCGACGCATTCTCGCAGGTGCGGGATCCGGATGTCGCCCGCGTTGTCCTCAGCGGCGAGACGCGCCTCCTGCCAGCGCAGGATGATCGTCTCTGCCGTTTTCGGTGCGCGTATCTGTTTGCGCTGCGCCGCACGGATATAGTGCATGCACAGATTTCGGGCGATTCCCCGCAGCCACGCGGCGAAATCGCGACTCTCATCGAAGCGGGCCAGCTTCTGATACGCCGTCACGAACACTTCCTGGGCGAGATCGAACACGTCGTCGCTGTTGGCAACGAACCGGGCCAGGAACCCGCGCACCATGGCGTGGTGACGCAGGACGAGCTCGGAAAAAGCCTGCCGGTCGCCCGCTTTCGCCCGTTTGACCTGCTCGTTGTCGTCGCAATCCATGGCACTCCCCCATTACAGATTTCCCGTTGACATCGAAACGTTACAGGAAAAGGGAGGGTTCGGGAACCGCAAAGCGGGGGAGTAGGCGGCGGCTCGCGAGGACGTTCGCCCTCCATGAGGGCTGGATGTGGTGCCGATGGGCGAGCGTCCTCGCGAGCCGGGTCAATGGAGTGGACTCAAAGACCCCCGCGCTACTCCAGACTCTCCAGCCAGACGCGGCCACGATAGGAGCCCACACCGCCGCGCTCCGTGCAGACGCAAGTCACTGTCTGTCCGGCTCCGAGAATGTTGGTGTGTGGTGGCACCGGTTGCCAGGCGGCGCCCGTGGCGAACGAGCAGGCTTCCAGAGTGTAGTAGCGAGCGTACCCGGCATAGCCTGCGCCCGTCGCGGCCAGTGCGGTGAACCGCACCACGGGGCCGCCGGGTGAGCACGCCACGTCCAAATCAAAAAGGCTGGAGCCGGTGGTGGGATCGCTCCCGCATACCCATTCTTCGAGATTCGACAGCCCGTCGCCGTCGGGATCGGCGGAGTCGCACCGGTCGGACGGCTCGGACAGCTCGGACAAGCGCGCGGCTTCCCACTCGTCCGGCATCCCATTATCGTCCGCATCTTCGGCCGCCGGCAGATCCGTCGTTTCCCACCACAGCGCGGCGTCGAAGAGGCAGTCGCCGCTGGTGAGCGAACGGTTGAAGACTTGGACGGCCAGCACATTCGTTTGATTCAACGCGGGGATCGCCGCGCCCGTAAACGTGTTGGACCAGGAGGCATTCATGTTGCTGGATGCCACGGCGTCGTGCGGCAAGGCCTCGCCCGCCGCGCCCGGCGCGTTCACGCGCGCGATTTCCTCGCCATTGATCCACATGATAAACGCGTCGTCGAAGTCCGCTACACAACGCAGCCCGGCGATGCCGGCCGGGTTGCCCGCCAGCGCGAAGGTCCGGCGCAGAAACACACAGGTATAGCTGCCCTGCATATCGGCCAGCTCGCTGCCGAGCGGGTCGCCATAATCGCTGTAGCCGATCGGGCCCGGACCCGATGCCCAGGCGGAATCGTCGAAGGCGATGCGCCGCCACGCGTCAGCAGGGTCGGAGGCCGCGGCGGTGCCTTTGAAATAGCGCCACTCGCCTCCCTTGCCGAGCCCGGAGCCCTGCGTCGTAGCCGACGCCGTGTCGGAGTAGTCGCTGACACCCGCCGAATTCGTCGCCGCCACGCGGTAGGCGTAGGTCGTGTCCGCCGTCAGACCCGCGTCTGTGAACGATGTCGCGTTCTCGCCCGCTGTCTCGATCGATTCCCAAGCGGCGCCACCGACGAAAACGTAACAGACGCCATCACGGGCGGCGGTGTCGCAACCCAGGGTGATGTCGCCTGCATTCGCAATCTCCCGCTTCCATATCGTCCAGCCCGACAGCGCGCTGGAATCGCAGGTCATCCCTGAATCCGTCCAAGCCGTGTCCATCCAAGCGAGCTTGGCGCCGCTGTAGCGCGGGTCGAGCGGGAGATAGACGGTGCAGGCGCCGGAGACGGTCACGACATACTTGTTGTCCGTCGGGCTTTGCTCCCGATCGTCACGGGCCGTGAGCAGCCGCGTCTTGCCCGAGAGCGCGGCCGGCACGCTCGTCCAGGTGTCGGCCCGATCGTTCACGACCAGGGCGCCCGTCTGAAAGGCGTTCGCCGTGCCCGCCGTTTCCACCGTCGGCGTCACGTCTCTGCCGTTATACGTCTTGAGCGAAACGGTCAAGGCCACCGCCGATCCCAGCGAACGCTCTATCCGGAACCCGCTCTCGTTGCCCGAGTTGTCTGTCCATGTCAGCTTGATCTGTGTCGAGGAGACCGGCGTGGCGTTCAGACCGTCGGGCTTCGCGGGCAGGTCGGCTGGTGTCGTTGCGGCCCCCACGTTCGAATACGGCGAATCGCCCGCCGAATTGTGCGCCTTGACCTGGTAGTAGAACTTGGTCTCGGCGGGCAGCCCGGAATCCGTGTACCGCGTGGTGTTGGCGCCCGGCTCCGCGAGACGGTCCCACGCGCTCGTCCCGCTCTGGCGCCGGTCGATCTTGAACCGGCTCTCATTGTTGCTGTTGTCGCGCCAGCTCACCTCGAGCTGGCTCGACGAGACAGGCCGCACGGACAAGTCGCCGGGCGCCTGTGGGGGCTCGGGGCTCTGGCTGACGGACAACGTGGCCGCGCGCACGTTGAACGCATCGTTTCCGGAAAACACCAGGTTGACGGTCTTGCCGTCCGAACTCATCCACTTCGTGGGGAAGTTGCCATGCTCGCCGGCGTCCACATCCCACTCGTTCGGCTCGGTGAAGAACACCGTCGTCCATGGGCCCCAAGGCTCGGGCGCGTCGAAGATCGCGAGCCCGGACGTGTATGACGCGCCGTCGTCCGTCTGCTGGCGCTGCCACCAGAGATAGCGGCCGAGCCCGGCATTGTAGCTGATCCCGTGCCGCCAACAGCGCCCGGTATGGCTGAAGACGCCCCCCCGCTGACCGATGTCGCTCGTCCAGACCGGGTTGCCGTTCGTGTCCAGTCCCTTAAAGAATTCGTACGCCGATTTGGTCTTGACTTGATCCTTCGCAACCCGCATCAGGATGTAGCGATCGTAGTTCTTGTAGGCGTCCGGCCCGTCTGGCGTGTAGGTGTACACATGGTTGGCGTGAGCCGACGGAACGCCGCCGTAGTTCTGGCCGTAGTTCAGAAAGCCGCAGTAGCCGAACTCCGTGAACGTCCACCCGGCCCAGGTCCAGTTCTTGCCGTGGTCGGTCGACCAGGCGAGCTGGGCGTGATGCCCGCTGTTGTCCGCGTTGCGCACCCAGATGTACAGCGTGCCGTCCACCATGAGGATGCCGCTGGCCTTCTTGCCCGATCTTCCGCCGCCGGCGGCGATTTCGTCTGGGGACGGAATATCGGTTCCCGTGAGGCTTGTAGCCGATCCGCTGACCTTGGCGAAGCCCAGGCTGAGTTTCGTGCCGCCGGTCTGGAACCCCCAGCCGTCGCCGTAAGCGGTGTAGAGGTTGTCGTCATCCCCCCACGTTGCGGGCCAGTTGTCGCTGCCCTCCGCGGCCCTGCGGATGTTGGCTGCCGGTTCCCATTGGATGCCGGTTATGACCGGACTCTTGGGGTAGGGTCCAGGTCCCGCCGATGCCTGAGTAGTCGCCGCCGCGACACTCGAATACGCCGAGTTCCCGCCCGCCGCGTTCCACGCTTTCACCTGATAGTAGAACAGGGCGTTGGGCGGCAAACCGCTGTCGGTATGGCTCGTAACGTTTGGACCGGTTTCGCTGATGCGGGTCCACACGTCACTCCCGCTCGGTCGCCGGTCGATCTTGAACGTCTCCTCGTTGCGGCTGTTGTCGCGCCAGCCCAGCTCGATCACACTGCTCGAAACGGCGGCGGCTGTCAGATCGCTCGGGGGGTGCGGTTCCAGAACGGACAGGGCGATCGGTTCGACGAAGGGTTTCAGCGCCGCGTAGCCGCTCCCGTCGTGGCTGCTTCCGCCGAAGTAGTTGCCCGCGCGCGCGGCCACGATGTCCAAGCCGGGGAACACAACGATATGGCTGTCGTACATGCCCCAGGACCAATAGGCATCCGTCGGTACATTCGTCAACGTTCCGTCCCCGTTGTTCCACCAGAGCAGGCCGTAGTGATCCGACGCGTCCGGATACTTGTCCGGCAACACGACCGGAAGTCCGGGCACGCCCGGCGCCCGCGTCCGCGCCATGTCGATGAAGCTCTCGGGAAGAATCTGCTGCCCCTCCCATTTCCCGCGCAACAGGTACAGGTAGCCGATCCTGGCCAGCGCATCGACGTTTGCACTGATGCCCGATCCGAATTCCCGGCGCATGATGCCGTCGATTGTGTCGTCGCGGTATTGATTCTTTCGCCAGGTGAGATCGGAAGAGGTGATGCCCAGCGGCGTGAACACGCGCCGGAACATGAGCGTGCTCAGATCTTCGCGGTAGGCAAGCGTGATGCATTCGGCCAGCCAGTTGGGCCCTCCGTCGCTGTACGACCATTTCGTGCCCGGCTCGAACAGCAGGGCCGTATAGCCGCCCGATTTGTCGAAGCCCGCGGTCTGCGTGGCCAAATGGAACAACGTGATGTCGTCCAGCCAGCCGGTATCGGCGTTGCTGCTCGGCGGGACGCCGAAGGTGGGGTGGCAGGTGGCGGCTTTGTCGTTAACCTCCATCTTGCCGTCCTTCATGGCCAGGCCCAACGCCGTCACGCCGATGGACTTCGTCGAGGATTTCAGGTCGTAACGCTGCGTGGGACTGCCCCAGGCAAAAACGAGCTTGCCGTGGCGCACAATGTAGCCGGATCCCCCGCCCGTGAGCGCATAATCGCGCGCCTGTTCCAGCTTGGTCTGGTCCATCCCTTGGCTCGCCGGCGTTGCGGTCTGCCAGGTGAAGGCCAGGCTTGCCCGGCAGCATGCCAGGCCGAGTGTCAGGAGGAGGGCTGTCGTCTTATCCATCGCGGGTCTCCTTGCCGATTCTGATCTAGCGGCGCACCCTTTCCGCAGTATTAACCCGGGAACGTGCGGTTTATGACATGCGCGTCGTCGCTTTTTTGGGCAAATGTCATATTCTTTTCGGCTCCCGTGTTGATAAAGTGGTGGCGGGAGGACGAATGAGCGACGACGACAAAGCGCGGAGAGTCTTTGATGTGCTCGTCCGCGAGCATGCGGCGATGTTGGTGACGTATCTGTGCGGCATGACTCGTTCGCGGGCCGAGGCGGAAGACATTGCGCAGGAGGCCTTCGTGAAGGCTTTTCGTCGGTTTGACCAGTTTGGGGATCGCGGCACGAATTTTGCGGCCTGGCTGCGGCGCATAGCGCGGAACACGTTCATCAACCGCTATCATCGTGCGGGGCGGCGGACGGTGGTTGTGGAGCCGGGGGTCTTTGAGGGCATGGAAGACGTTTTTGCCGCCGCCGATGAGTACGGACAGGGGGATACGTGGACGGAGCGGCTTGCGGCGCTGCGAGAGTGTCTGTCGGATCTGCCCGAGCGGCTTCACGCGGTCTGCCGGCTGCATTACTACGAAGGGCGCAAGGCGAAGGACGTGGCGGCCGGTCTGGGCGTGAAACTGAATGCCGTATTGAAACGGCTCGAGCGGGCGCGCGGAGCGTTGAGGGCGTGCATCGAGCGAAAGCTCGGGGTGAGCGAAGCGCAGGAAATGGAGGGGGCCCTGTGAGCGAGGGGGGCATGGCGACATCGGCGGAGGCGCGAAGGCGGGGCCGGGAGCGGGCCGTCGACGCGTTGCTGCGCGCGGATTTCGGTGCGGCCGTGGATGTGGAAGCGGTGGTGCTCGGCTATCGGGCTCGGCTGACGCAGGGGCCTGCCGTGCGCCGGCGCGTCCTGACCGTACCCCGTCGGACGGTTGGGTCGCGCCTCCAGGCTCCCCGGCGGCAGACGCCCTTGTTCGGCGCCCGATGGGTTGCGGCCGTCGCCGCATTGCTTCTGACGGCTGTCGGCTTGCGGCTGTACCGTCGGCCGGTCCCGCCGACCCCCGGCCCGCAGGTGGGCCATGTTCTGGAAGCAGGTGGGGACGTCGGCCTTGAGAGACAAGGCGGACGGGTTGATCTCAGGCGCGGGATGCCGTTGCGCGCGGGCGATCAGTTGGTGACCGGCGCGGACGGTCATGCGCGGGTGCGGTATTTCGAGGCCACGGACGTACAGCTGAGCCCGGGTTCGGAACTCTCGTTCCTGCCGGCGCCTGAGCCGGGGCGTCACGTTGAAACCGGGCTCCAACTCCGTCTGAGCACGGGTTCTCTGCTGGCCGCCGTACAGCGGGAAAGGGCGCGGTCGCCCGTGGTCTTCTGCACGCCGCACGCCGAAGCGATTGTCGTGGGGACCCGGCTGGCCCTGTCGGTTCAGGGCGCGCAGACGATACTCGATGTCGCGGCCGGGGCGGTCCGATTCCGACGGCTGGGTGGCGAAGAAGGTCTCCTCGTGCGAGCCGGGAAGCGCGGCATCGCTGGCGAAAGACTTGAGGTCGTGGACCCACCTTCCGCCGTGGAGCAGGTCCGCGTTCCAGGTGCACCGTATCCGGTGAGCCCGGTCATTGAGGCCGTTGCCTGGGACGCCGCAAGTCTTCGTTCGGCGGCGAGTGGCAGTGACAATTGGCCCGTCACGTGGGCGCGCGACGGCCATCTCTACGCCGCCTGGGGCAACGGCGGCGGCTTTGGCGGCACCGACCGGGACGGGCGTACGCCGTGTGGCGTCGCCAGGGTGGAAGGCGGTCCTGACGACTGGCGTGGGTTTAACATCGTTGGAGGCAAGGCCCCCGAATCCTCGTTTGTGCCTTTTCCCGGTAAGCCCACAGGTATTCTCTGCGTGGACGGTGTGTTGTATATGGGTGTACTGGATGACGAGAGCCGGAAGCGCGTTGCGATCTTTCGATCGGCCGATCATGGGCGTACCTGGCAAGGCGTCGGCGGGGGTTGGGGGCGTCACTGGCACTTCGACCGTGCCGACGGTGCGTTCATTCGCCCCTCCTTCCTGCAGTTTGGCCCGGGTTATCGGGGGGCAAGGGACGATTATGTCTACATGTACGGACCGCTCACGCATGACCCGGCTTGTCCGGAGGCATCCACGCAGATTGCCCTCCTTCGCGTGCACAGGACCCGTGTTCTCGACGAGGCGGCCTACGAGTACTTCGTTCGGCTCGACACGTACGGGGCGCCCGCGTGGTCGAAACGGATCTCGCAGCGAGGGCCGGTGTTGACCGATCCGAAGGGCGTCGGGGACCGCATTCGGATTGTCTATAACCCGGGTATTCGGCGCTACCTCCTGACGGCGTGGCACGGCTCACGGACAGGCTGGGGCCTCTTCGATGCGCCCGAGCCCTGGGGGCCGTGGACGACCGCGGCCTACCTGGAAGACTGGCTGTCCGCCGACGAGAAGTACGGATTCGCCTTGCCCCAGAAATGGATGAGTGCGGACGGGACGGAGATGGTGATGCTCTTCTCCGGTCGTGGGCGGTACGATGCGTTCAATACGATCCGGGCGACAGTCAAGCTTCGAAGCATCGGGCATGCTTCCACGGCGCGTAGTCTCAGTTCCCGCAGGATGTAGTCCAACTGGCCAGACCGGCAGAGGAAGGACCGCAGAGGAAGGACCGCCACGGCCCACTTCGTCATGGGCGTCCTGGACACGGGACGGGATCGGAGTTTAGAAACTCCGATCCCATGCTCCCTCTCGTGTCCCGCCGAGGAGAGCGTACAGTCCGGAATGCCGCGGGAAGAAGGCACGTGGCGCCCTCAATCGTAGCCGCAAGCGTCACGCGCGCCTCCGCCAGCCTCCGCCGAAGGCATCCCGCGCGCGGACCGGACTCAGAGCCGCGGCTCTTTGGGCGCGCCGTGCGTCCGCGCCACCTTCACGTTATCGTACTGCGCCGAATCGGGGCCGCGGGAGACGAGGCTGGCGGCTCTGACCGTGCCAAGCGCGGGCACGTCGCCGGCCATCCGGGCCTTGCCGTCAATCGACAGGGCGCAGTGCCGCCCCGCAACGGTCACGCGCCAGACCGACCACTCGCCCGGTTGCAGAAGCAAGGTCTGGAACTGGACGGTTTGCCATGTCTGGTCGAACCGGTTGAACGAGAGGCGCCGCTTCTCGGCGTCATACGCGAACGAAACCCGGGGCGCCGTATCCTCCAATTCGATGCCGGCCACACGCACCAGGCTGCCCGCCGGACGCAGCCGGAACGAGATTTCGAATTCCGCCGGCCAGGGCGAGAAGGGGATATAGGCGTGCTGCGCGGTGTCGCCTCGCGAGGCGAGGGCGCAGTCGATAATACGCTCCCCGGGTTCTTTCGGATCCCGGCTCACGACCCAACCGGACCGCTGCATGGGTTCTGCCGGATGTTTCCCCCAGCCGAGTGGCCATTGGTCGAGCGGAGCGGCGTTGAAATCATCGAAGAACAGGACGTCGGACACGGGAGGATCCAGGGATTCGACTACGGTGGGTCCGTCTTCTTCTGCGCGCGCCATATGGCGGGGCAGAACGACGAACGAACGATTGTCCGATCGGCCCGTGAACTGAACGGCCCCCTCGCGAACCTCGAGCACCGTGGTCTCGGCTCGACCGCCCCCCTCGAGCGGAGGCAGGACCGACAGCACGAAACGCGTGCCCAACACAATCACGTCGGCCTGCGGCGTGCTGAACGCCATCGGTCGGCCCGTCGGTTGGCTGGCGACCGCGGCTTCGATTCGGCCGGCATACAACTCAATCCGCTTCCCGCTCTCCTCCCGGATCTGCAGGACTGCTTCTTCGCCGATATCGATTCGGGTCTCTTCGCCCGGATACTGCAGCGACGCACGGGCCCCGGCATCGGTGTGCACCTCGTCGCCCGGCTTCAGGTTCGTGTCCGCCCCGGCCCTGAAGGATGAGGTCCTGCGGCGGACGGCCACGGTGCGCACGGCCGCCAGTTTCGCGTAAACGGGCGCTGTGTGGGCCGCCGTGGCTCGTGCGGGCCCCGGCGCAGCCTCGCCCGCCGCCGGGCCGCGAGGCATCAGCCTGTGCCAGCCGTAGAGGATGGCGCCCGTGGCGATGGCAAGGAACGCTGCCGCGGCCCAGACGCGCCGCGCCGAGGCGCGCGGCCGCCCGGTGTCGAGTGCGCGGCTCGTATCCGGCACGAGGTCGTGTCGTGCCCGCATGACTTTCGTCTTGCGGATCTTCACGCGTCGGGCCGTCTGCGGCGTCGTGCGGCGCCGCTCGCGGCGCGCGGTCCTTCGCTCCCGCCATCCGGGCGATTTGGAAAGCTTCCCCGCGAGCCGCTGGAGCAGGTCGGTGCCGTCGAATTCGGTACGGAGCCGTTCCTCAAAGCGGCGGGCAAACTCCGCATCCTGTACGGGCAGCTGGTCCAGCATGCCCGCGATTTCCAGATCGTCCAGCGCCCAACTCTTGAGGGCGGGATCGCCCGTGAGTTCGGCGGCCAGCCGTTGGCTCTCCTCCGGCGTCAGCTCGCCGTCCGTGAATTTCACCCACAACGCTTCAATCGGCCTGGGCATTGGGTAGTTCCTCTCGCGCCATGGCTTCTTCCATACAGCGTCGGAGGGACCGCCGTATGCGAAGCAGATTGACCCGGACAGTGCTCTCCTTCTGGCCCATGGTCTCGCCGATTTCGGAGATGGAACACTGCTGGTAGTATCGCAGTCGAATCAGCCGGTGCCAGGGCTCGTTCGTCCTTTCGAGGTGTTCGATACAGCGGTGCAGTTGCGCCATCGGCGGGGCTTCCTCGCCCGTCATGCCGGCCAGCCGCTCCTCCTGCCATTGCCTGATGAGTTCCTCGGTCGCGTGCGCGTCTCGACTCCTGCGCCGTTTCTGCCGGCGCAGATAGGCCAAAGCGATATTGCGTGCAATGCCGCGCAGCCAGACCGCGAAGTCACATTCACGGTCGAACTCGCCCAGCCCGTGGTACGCGGCGACAAAGACCTCCTGTGCGAGTTCGAACACGTCGTCACGGCTCGGCACATACCGGGCCAGGAACGCCCGGACCCTGGCGTGATGATCCAGCACGAGCCGCGAAAACGCTTCCTTGTCGCCCTGCTGTGCGCGTGTAACGAGATGAACCATCCGATTTACCCCTGCGGTGTTGCCACCCTTCGCGTCGCCGTCGAAGCGCGAAGGTTACGGGAAGAAACAGTCTTTTTAGAGAAATTCGGCGCGGACGCAAGCAAAAAGTCGCCGAAGCCAGCCGGGGGCCGCACACGCTCCGCGGCTCGCGTCTCCCGAATGAAGGTCGCTTGCGTGAGCGTGTCCGCTCTGTGATCACACTCCGTCGGGCTTCAATCCAGGGTACCACAAACCGATCAAGAAATGAAGAGAAGATGCCGCTCGCGCCGGACGGGCCTCACTTCATTATTTGAGGACTCCGCGCCAGGCGAGATCGACCGCTCCCTTGGCGCCCAGGTACAGCAGCGCCATGTGCAAGACATGCGCCAGCAGCACGTATGTGGCAAAGACGGCCGTGCCCGGGCCGGGCCCCACGGTCTTGACGAAAGCGACACCGAAGGCGGCGACGGCCGCGACCCGCGCGGCCAACGCGCAGAATCCCGTGCGGATAGCGGCCCTCTTCTTCATCGCCGCGAATAGCGCCGCGAGCAGCGCCGCCGCAATGGCGGCAGCCTCCAGGCCCAGCGTCAGGCTGAACACCGGCGTCCACGTGCCGTAGGCCTTCACCAGTGTGCCGAAGGCACGTCCGATCGGACCTGCTGTAGGCAGGTGCAGAAAGGCCAGCGCCTGCGCCAGCGTGACGGCGTGAAAGGCCAGGGAGCTCAGCGCGCCGAGAACGAAGCATCCTGCAAGGAGCGCGCCGGATTCCGGTCCCGTGCCGGCCGGTCTGGCGGCCGTACGTGCCGCGCCGGCGGAAGGGACTTGCAGCGGGATGGGCGGCACGGCGGGGTTCTGTGCGGGCAGAAACCGGGTCGTGTGGCGTTCGAACAACCCCTGAAACGATTTCACGGCGAACCAGAAAAGCGTCAGGACGCACCAGCCGCCTACAGCCGTCACAACGGCCCTCTCAACGGGTTTGGCGGGGGCCTTGAATCGTTCGGCGGCAAACAGAACGACACTGACTGCCGCGAAGTAGAACGGGTGAAAGACGCGCCTGCCGTCGAACCCGCCGGAAGAAGCCTTCATGTCGGGCCCTCCTGTTGACGTGGAGGCGGAGCATAGCAGCTCCGCCGTCGCCGGGCAACAGCTTACGCGATTGGGGCTTTACTGAGGATGGGGATCCATGTAATCTTCGCGGCACGATGAGAGTTGCAAGGGGATACGCGTGGGCGGGACTTGTGCTGCTGACGGCGTGCACCGCGCGGGCGCTGGGCCCGCACGAGGTGCTGGTGCTCGTGAACAGGAAGTCGGCCGACTCCGTGGCGATTGCGGACGCATTCGTGCAGCGGCGCGGCGTTCCCGACAGCAACGTGGTGCATCTTGACCTTCCGAAGCGGCTCTCGGCTGCCGCCCTGGAAATATCGCCGGAGGACTTTACGCGCTATATCTGGGCGCCCGGCACGCAGGCCGTGCAGGAGCGTCAAATCGGCGATCACATCCTGGCGTGGGTCTACTCTGCCGGTTTTCCCGTTCGTGTCATGACCACGCCGCCGGTTTCGATCACCGGTCTGACCTTTCTGCGCAACAGGATGCCGATACTGGAGACGCTTCCGCTTCCTTCTGATGTCGCGCAGAAGTACCAGGGGCAGGCGGTGCCGCCTGCCGTGCGGCTGGGCATGTACGCCTCGCCGATCTACGCCGGGCCGGACGCGCCCGGGCAACGGGCCTACTACGCGCAGTCGCTCGACCGCATGCGGGAAGGGGAATGGCTGGGCACGGACATGCCGTTGCCGGCGATGATGCTCGGGTACACCGGCGAACGGGGCAATACGCGGGAGGAGGTTTTGGCCTGCCTGCGCAGGGGCGCCGAGGCGGACCACACGGATCCCCGGGGCATGATCTATCTGCTGACCGGTACGAACGTACGAGCCCTTGCGCGTAGCTGGCAGTTCCCCGGCGTGCAGAGCGAGTTGGCCGCGGCCGGTGTGACGGTGGCGCTGACCAACGCCTTTCCCGTCCACCAGCGGGGTGTCATGGGGGTGATGGCCGGCAGCGATGTTGTCAACCCGGCGTTGGTCAGCTCCTACCTGCCCGGCGCGGTTGCGGACCATCTGACCAGCCACGGCGCTTCGTTCGACTACCCGCACCAGACGAAGATCAGCGCCTGGATCCGGGCGGGAGCCACCGCCACGGCCGGTACGGTCTCCGAACCCCGCGCCATCTGGACCAAGTTCGTGCACGCGCGCTACTTCACCCATTATCGGGCCGGATGCACGGTACTGGAGAGCTTCTACCAAGCGCTGCGTTGTCCGCTTCAGATCCTGCTGCTGGGCGACCCGCTCGCGCAGCCGTGGGCGCCCAGAGGCACAATCAGCCTTCACGGCCTGGACAACGAGGCGGTCAGCGGCAGAGTCCGCCTCACCGTTCAGACGCAGGCGGAGGGCCCGCCGGGCTACGGCCACTTCGTGTTTCTTGTTGACGGCTGCCGCGTAGCCGGGCCCCAGAAAGAGCCGGTGTATCCGCTGAACGCCTCCATGCTGACGGATGGGCCGCACGTGCTGCGGGTTGTGGCATACCGAGAGGGGCTCGTGCGTTCACAGGCGTTTGACGAGAAGAGCTTCGCCGTCCGGGGCGGCCGGCCCGGGCGGCGCGGCTGGCGCTTGCCATGGCGGAAGCGGTGATGAATCGATGCGTCTTCTTCGACCGCGACGGAGTCGTGAACCGCTCGCCCGGCCCCGGCGACTACGTCAGGAGTTGGGCGGAGTTCCATCTGCTGGCCGGGTTTGTCGACGCCTTGCGCGTCGTGCGCGAACGAGGGTTCGTCGCCGTTGTCGTGACGAACCAGCGTGGCGTGGCGCGCGGGCTGATGCCGATGGAATCGGTGGAGGACATACACCGGCGGCTGCGCCGCACGTTGAGGCGCGAATACGACCTGGATCTGCTCGATATCCTCGTCTGCCCGCACGAGAAGGGGACATGCGCGTGCCGCAAGCCGCAGCCCGGTATGCTGCTGGAGGCGGCGCGCCGGCACGCGATCGACCTGTCCGGCTCGTGGATGGTCGGCGATTCCGAGCGGGATATCGAAGCCGGGCGGCGAGCCGGGTGTCACACGATTTTCGTCGGGGACGTTGAGGCGGCCAGTTCGGCCGCCGCCGATTTCCGGGTCCAGGACGTGGACGCGCTTGCGGGTCTGCTCGCCGCGCGCCTGCCGGCGGGGTGACCGGGTGGAGGGACGGCTGACGATTTTTCCGGAAATCGGTGCTTGACATGGACCGCATCTTGGTGTAGTTTCTTTTTACAGAAACATGTTTACTCCCGACAAAACGGCGTACGCGGGGCTGGCGAAGGACCATGACGTCATTCCCGTGTTCAAGGAGGTGCTGGCGGACACCGAGACGCCTGTCTCGGTGTTGCAGCGCTTTGCCAACGGCGGCAACGTATTCCTGCTGGAGAGCATGGAGGGCGGGGAGACCTGGGGCCGTTACTCGTTCGTGGGGGTGGAGCCCTCACTGTGCCTGGAGGCCCGGCACGACGCCGCGGGCGGCGGCGCGCTGATCGGACTGCGCGAGGTGTACCGCAACGTGCGCCTGGCGCGCATTCCGGGGCTGCCGCGCTTCTGCGGAGGCGTCGTCGGCTTTGTCGGGTACGAGGCGATCGGGGAATTCGAGCGCATGCCGGCGCCCAAGCGGGGGAGTCCGGCCGTCGTGCCGCGCAGCCGGTTCGTCCGGGCCGACAAGGTGATTGTTTTCGACAACGTGCGCCACACGATCAAGATTGTGGTCTGCACGCGGCCCGCCTCGGCGGCCTCCGCGGGGGAGGCGTATGAGAGAGCCGTTGCGGAGATCGGCGCGATCGAAAAGCGGATGGACGGCGTCCCGGCCGGCGAGCAGCGGGTGGTGCGGGCACCGGTTTCGTTCGAGTCGAACATGACGCAGGCGGATTTTTGCGGGATGGTCCGTAAGGCGAAGGAGTACATAGTCGCGGGCGACGTGATACAGACCGTGTTGAGCCAGCGGTTCACCGCGCGGGTCGACCTGCCCCCGGTGCAGTTGTACCGCGCACTGCGCCTGCTCAACCCGTCTCCGTACACCTTCTTCCTCCGGATCGGCGAGCAGACCCTGGTCGGCTCGTCGCCGGAGGTGATGGTGCGCCTGACCGACGGGCGCGTGGAGCTGCGCCCCATCGCCGGTACCCGGCCCAGAGGCCGTGACGAACAGAGCGACCGCGCGCTGGCCGACGAGTTGTTGTCCGATGAAAAGGAAAAGGCGGAGCACGTGATGCTCGTCGACCTCGGCCGAAACGACATCGGACGCGTCGCGGCGACCGGCAGCGTGCAGGTGACGGAGTACATGGTGATCGAGCGCTACAGCCACGTGATGCACATGGTCTCGCACGTGGTCGGCATGCTCCGCAAGGAGTTCGACGCCTATGACGTGATTCGCGCCACGTTCCCCGCAGGCACGCTGACCGGCGCGCCGAAAATCCGGGCGATGGAAATCATTCACGAACTGGAACCTGACGCCAGAGGGGCGTACGGTGGCGCGGTCGGCTACATCGGCTATGACGGCAACATGGACCTGGCGATCACGATTCGGACCCTGGATGTGACCGACGGCACCGTTGCCGTGCAGGCCGGCGCCGGCATCGTCTACGATTCGGACCCGCAGCGGGAGTTCGAGGAGACGTGCCACAAGGCGCGCGGGATGCAGAAGGCCGTGGAACTGGCCGCCAGCGGCCTGGAACTCGGCGCGACCGGGCTGTGGGCCGGCCAGTGATCGGCGTTCGGGGTCCCGCTGCCGGGCGTGCCCGCCTTGAGCCCGGCGCAGGCGGATGCCCGGCGCCGGGCGCCGAATAACGAACAACGAATAACGAGGCATAGCGACACGTGATCGTGCTGATCGACAACTACGATTCGTTCTCGTTCAACCTGGTTCAGGGCTTGGCGAGTCTGGGCGCGGACATCAAGGTGTTCCGCAACGACGAGATTTCTGTGGACGAGGTGGCCGGACTCCGCGCCGAAGCGTTGGTCATTTCGCCCGGCCCGTGCACGCCCAGCAAGGCCGGGATTTCGGTGGAGTTGGTCAGGCGGCTCTCGGGGGCGATGCCGATTCTGGGCGTCTGCCTCGGGCATCAATGCATTGGCGAGGCGTTCGGCGGCGTCGTGGCCAACGCCCAGCGGATCATGCACGGCAAAGTGTCGATGGTCTCCCATATGGAGACGGAGCTCTACAGCGGGCTGCGCAATCCGTTCCCCGCCGGCCGCTATCATTCCCTGGTGGTACGCCACGACAGCTTGCCCGGCGAGCTGGCCGTGGAGGCGACCAGCGAAGACGGCGAGATCATGGGGCTACGCCACAAGGAGCATCCGACCTATGGCGTTCAGTTTCATCCGGAGTCGGTCTTGACTCCGAGCGGTAAGCGGCTGATGCGGAATTTTCTGAACATCGTAGCCCAGAGGAGGCAGACGTGAAGGCGTTCATCCAGAAGGTCATCGAGCGGCAGGACTTGGGGCAGGCGGAGATGACGGAGGCTTTTGACCGGATCATGTCGGGTGAGGTCACGCCCGCTCAGATCGGAGCATTCATTGTTGCGTTGCGAATGAAGGGAGAGACGATCGAGGAGATTTCGGGCGCGGCGGCATCGATGCGCCGGCACGCGGTTTTTGTGGATCCCGGCGGGCTGCCGGTGGTGGACACGTGCGGCACGGGCGGTGACGGGTCTGACTCGTTCAATGTCTCGACCACGTCCGCTTTCGTGGTGGCGGGGGCCGGCGTCCCGGTGGCGAAGCACGGGAACCGCGCGGTTTCGAGCAAGTGCGGCTCTGCCGACGTGTTGAAGGCGCTCGGGGTGAACGTCGAGGCGGCGCCTGAGGTCGTGGAGGAATGCATCCGTGATGCGGGGATTGGCTTCCTGTTCGCGCCCTCGCTGCATCCGGCGATGAAGCACGCGATCGGGCCCCGTCGCGAGATCGGGGTGCGCACAATCTTCAACATGCTTGGCCCGCTGACGAACCCGGCCGGGGCGAAGGGGCAGATTCTCGGCGTGTTCGCGGCGGAATTGACGGAGCCGTTTGCGCACGTGCTGAAGAACCTCGGCAGCCGCCGTGCGCTGATCGTGCACGGCCAGGACGGCATGGACGAAATCACGGTGACAACCACGACGCGGATCAGCGAACTGCGCAACGGACAGGTGCGCACGTACGAGTTCGACCCGCTTCCGTATATTGAGCATCACCACGACGCCGGGGATATCGCCGGCGGGGAGCCGAACGAAAACGCGGAGAGGTTGAAGAAAGTCCTCGCCGGCGAGCCGGGAGCCGCCCGGGATATCGTCTTGCTCAACGCCGCTGCCGGCGTTATTGCGGGCGGCAAGGCCGACGACTTCAAGCAGGCATACGGGCTCGCGCGCGAGTCGATCGACAGCGGGCGCGCCCTGCAGGCGCTGGAGGCGCTGGTGAGATGCAGCGGCGGGGGCGCGTGAGCATCGCGCACCGGACGGTTGATGACAAACGTACTCGATACCATCATGGCGGAGCGCCGGGCCGACGCGCAGAGGGCGATGCGGGAAATCCCCGTCGAAAGCCTCAGCGCGCAGGCGCGCGGGTGGACGCGTCGCAGCCTTGTGCAGGCGCTGCGGCAGGCGTCCGGCAGCCGGATCGTCGCGGAGGTGAAACGGGCGAGCCCGTCGGCGGGGGTCATTCGTCCGGGGGGCGATCCGGCGGACATCGCGCTGGGCTATGAGCGGGCGGGAGCGATCGGGCTGTCGGTCCTGACCGAGCCACGGCACTTCAGCGGCAGTCGCGCGGATCTGCGGGCGGTTCGCGACGCGGTCGCGCTGCCCGTTCTGCGCAAGGATTTCATGTGTACGGACTACCAGATCCATGAAGCGGCCGCCTGGGGCGCCGATGTCGTGCTGCTGATTGTCGCCGGCCTGCCTCGAGATGTGCTGCTGCGCCTGCACGCCGTCGCGGTCGAGGACGGGTTGGAGACGCTGGTCGAAATTCATGCGGAGTCGGAACTCGACCTGGCTCTGCAGTGTGACAGCGCGATTGTGGGGGTGAACAGCCGGAACCTGAAGACGCTTGAAACCGATCTGAGCGTGGCGCGGACACTGGCGCCCGCCATACCCCGGGATCGGGTTTCGATTGCCGAGAGTGGGATCCGCACCCGGGAAGAGATCGTCGAGCTGGAAGAACTCGGCTACAACGGATTTCTGGTGGGGAGCACTCTGATGAAGGCGGCGCGGCCGTCCGAGAAGCTGCGCCAACTGCTGGGGCGGGGCTGTTCCAACGGATGAATGGACCGCAGCGGAGGGGGGCGGGGCTGTTCCAAGGGCGGATGCGGGCATGATTGAGATCAAGATCTGTGGTTTGACGACGTTGGCCGACGCCGCTCACGCGCTGGGGTGCGGGGCGGACTATCTGGGGTTCGTCCTCTACTCGCGCTCGCCGCGGTGCATCGGCCCTGGGGCGTTGCGCGTGATTGCCGAGCGCCTCAAGGGGCAAGGCGGACGGCTGGTGGGCGTATTCGTGAACGAATCGCCCGCGCGCGTGCGGGAAATCGCCGATGAATGCCGGTTGGATGCGGTCCAAATCCACGGCGACGAGAAGCCTGACGGCTACGCGGAGGTGGGGGTGCCCGTCTGGCGCGCCGTTCGCCTTGCGGACGCGGGGCCGGAACCCCGCCCGGAGGCGTGGCCCGCGGAACGGTACGTCGTGGACCCGGCGCCGCGGGGCGTCTATGGGGGGGCCGGCGTCACGGCCGACTGGCAGGCGGCCTCGGATTTCTCCGGCCGGTTCCCCACGATGCTGGCGGGCGGCCTGACCCCGGCCAACGTGGAGGAGGCAATCCGGCGTGTTCAGCCGCTGGGCGTGGACGTGTCCAGCGGCGTGGAGCGGGACCCGGGCAGGAAGGATCACGCGAAAGTCAAGGAGTTCATTGCATCATGCCGAAGGGTATGCGAAGAGACAAACGCGCGGTGACGCTTCCGTACGAGCCGGATGTGAAGGGGCATTTCGGCGTCTACGGCGGCCGCTACGTGGCGGAGACGTTGATGCCGGCGCTGATGGAGCTGGAGGCGGCCTATCGGGACGCGGCCGCCGACGAGCGATTCCAAGCCGAGTTCCGCCGGCTGCTGAAGGACTATGTGGGCCGGCCTTCGCCATTGTACCTTGCGCAACGGTTGACGCAGGCTTACGGGGGCGCCTCCATCTATCTGAAACGGGAGGACTTGAACCACACTGGCGCGCACAAGATCAACAACACGCTGGGGCAGGCGCTGCTGGCCAGGCGTATGGGGAAGAAGCGGCTGATGGCGGAGACCGGCGCCGGCCAACACGGGGTCGCCACGGCGACCGTGGCCGCTCTGTTCGGCATGGAGTGCGAGGTCTTCATGGGGGAGGAGGACATGCAGCGCCAGGCGCCCAACGTCCGGCGCATGGAGCTGTTGGGGACCCGCCTGCGTCCCGTTCGCACGGGTACGCGAACGCTGAAGGACGCGATGAGCGAGGCGCTTCGCGCCTGGGTCGCCACCGTGGAAACAACCTTCTACGTGATCGGGTCCGTCGCCGGGCCGCATCCGTACCCGGTCATGGTTCGTGATTTTCAGGCCGTCATCGGGCAAGAGACGCGGGAGCAGGTGCTCGACGCGGCCGGCCGGCTTCCGGACCTGGTCATGGCGTGCGTGGGCGGGGGCAGCAACGCGGCCGGCATCTTCTCGGCGTTCCTGGACGATGCGGACGTGCGGCTCGTCGGTGTGGAGGCTGCGGGGTTTGGCGTGGAAACGGGCAAGCATGCCGCCAGTATCGGGGCGGGCCGCGTGGGCATTCTGCACGGCAGCAAGACCTACGTTCTGCAGGACGAACACGGCCAGGTGCTGAACGCGCACTCGGTCAGCGCCGGGCTCGACTACCCGGGCGTGGGGCCGCAGCACGCGCAGTGGGCCGACAGCGGCCGCATCGAGTACTGCGCCGTGACCGACGCGGAGGCGCTGGAAGCCTTCGACGAATTGTGCCGTCTCGAGGGGATCCTGCCCGCGCTCGAGCCCGCACACGCATTGGCCGAGGCGAAGAAGAGGGCCAAGGCTCTGGGCAAAGATGCGCTGATGACAGTCAACCTCTCCGGCCGCGGCGACAAGGACGTGGATTCCGTGCTGTCCATTCGCCCGCCGGCCGTGACTTGACGGAAGCCGCGGCTGCGCGGTGGCGGAAGGAGCTTGATGAACAGAATCACCCGGACATTTGAAACACTCAGACGGGTCGGCAAGACCGGATTGGTCGGTTACCTGACGGCGGGCGATCCGGACATGGCGGCCTCCGAAGCCCTGGTGCGCGAAGCGCTGGAAAACGGCGTGGACATTCTCGAACTGGGCGTGCCGTTCTCCGATCCGACAGCAGACGGCCCGACGATTCAGGCGGCGAGCCAGCGTGCGCTGGCCGCGGGCACGACGCTGGCGAAGGTGCTTGAGATGGTTCCGAAGATCCGAGCCGATTTCGACGCGCCGATCGTGATGTTCGGATACGCGAATCCGCTGTTTTCTTACGGGTACGAGACGGTATGCGCGGCGGCCGCTGAGGCGGGCGTCGATGGCATGCTGGTTGTCGACCTGCCGTTCGAGGAGGCGGCTGAACTCCGCGTCCACATGGACAGGCACGGGCTCTCCTTCATCCCGCTGATCGCGCCGACGACGCCGCCCGAGAGGGTCCGCATGATTCTGTCGCAGGGGCAGGGGTTCGTGTACTACATCATGGTCACCGGCGTCACCGGCGCCCGCTCGGAACTGGCTGCCGGGGTCGGTGAGCACGTTGCCACGATCCGGCAGGCCACCGATCTGCCGGTGGCCGTCGGATTCGGCATCAGCAGCGGGGATCAGGCACGCCGGGTGCGCGCGGCGGCCGACGCCGTGGTGGTCGGCAGCGCGCTGGTGGAAGCGGCCAGGCGCGGCGCGCTCGGCGCCTTGGTGCGCGAGCTGCGTGCCGGCCTGGACGGATGAGGCGTTCCCGCGCCCGCTCGGCCGATTCCGTGAAACCGTGATGGACAGTGGCGGCGTGGATATGGTATGGTGACCGCCCTTTGTTTCGGAGTGTCACCATGCACACACGCCTAAGTACGGCCTTTCGTAAGTACGCTAACGTTAGCCGAGGCGATTCTGGCGCTGGGCAAGGCGCGCGGCGGCGCCCGCTACGAGTCTTCATCGCCGCATTGAGTGTTGTGGCTGGCGCTCGCAGCCACGCCGCGCATGAGGTGGCGATTCCTGCCGGCTTTCCCAGTAATGCGGATGTCCGCGTGGCGGTGGCGAGGGGGCGGCGGGGTTATCCGTTGGTGCTGGCCAAGGGCTATACGGCCGTCACCCCGCGCCTGCACGCGCCCCTCCTGCGAAAACGAGGGGAAACCAAGGGCGAAATCCAGGCCGAGCGCACCGGAATTTCCGTTGCCGGCGAGATGTTCGGGATCTACGGCGTTCGGTTCCTGCCCCTCGACCGTGCCTTCCGCATCGGGGACCTGCTCTACTCCGGCGTGCTGGAGGCGATACGGCAGAAGGACGGAAGCCTGGTGCTCATAGAGGAAGTCGGAGTCGAGGATTATCTCAAGGGTGTTTTGCCGCAGGAGTTGCCGGCGCTCTGGCCGGACGAGATCCTGAAGGCCCAGGCTGTCCTCTCCCGTACCTTCGCGCTCTACAAGGCGCTGTGCCGGCAGGGCAAGGACTACGACCTCGTGGTGGAGGGCTGGGCTCAGCGCTACGGCGGCCAAGAGGCGGAACACGCGAAATCGAACAGGGCGATCGCCGCTACCCGAGACGAGGTGCTGGCCTATCGCGGCAAATTGTTCCTTCCTTATTTTCATGCCAATTCGGGCGGGCGCACCACAGGCCCCGAAACCCTCTGGGAGGCCTCTCCGCATCCGGTCTTTGCCGGTGTCGATTCACACTGGAGCCTGCAGGAGCGGCACGCGAACTGGTCTCTGGAACTGACGCGCGACAAGATAGCCGACGAACTCATTGCCGCCGGCTACCGGGTGGGCCGTGTGTCCGACCTTCGGATAACGGACCGGGACAGGACCGGCCGGGTTGTCGAGCTGAAGCTGCGGCATCAGGACGGCGAATTGAAGATCGGCGGGAACGCCTTTCGCATCGCCATGGGGGCCGATGCGTTGAAGAGCACGCTCTTCAACATGCAGCAGCAGGACACGTCCATCGTCTTCAACGGCAGAGGTTGGGGGCACGGGGTCGGGTTGTGCCAGTGGGGCGCCAAGGCGCTCGCCGACGAGGGCAAGACCTACAGAGAGATCCTGCGGCTCTATTTCCCGGGCTGTGAGATCCGGAAGATCAGCAATCCGTGACCGCCGCCGTCGCGGCGGCCAGCGCCGAGCGGTCCAGGCCCTGTTCGGTCAACACCGCGTCCACCGTCCGGAAATGGCATTTCGCCGTGCGGCCGAGCACCGTTGCGCCCTCCCGCTTCACCAACGCCGCGGCCGCTTCGCGTACGGCAGTCGAAGCCCCTTTCGGGAACGGAACCTTGTACTGTTCCTCCAGCCTGTTCAGCGCGAACAGAAAGCTCGCCCGCGCCAGCACCGATGCGGCCGCCACCGCGATGTCCGATTCCGCGCGGTGCCTTTGCTCCAGCGTGATCCGGCGCCCCGCCCGCATGAGCGCATTCTTCACCTGCTGCTTGCTCCCGAATTGGTCCGAAACCGCGCGCGGGCAGGACGGGACGACCTGCAGCAGGTTCTCGATTGCGCGTGCGTGCCCCCAGGCCAGCATCCGGTTCAGGTTCTTCATCTGGTCGTAGAGCCGGTTGTAGGCTTCGGGGCCGATCACCACGAGCGTGTATCGGCGGCCGAGCAGCTTGCGCAGGTCCCGCGCCATCTGCATCAGCTTCTTGTCGCTCGTGATCTTCTTGCTGTCCTTGACGTCCAGTTCCCGCATGGCCGGCACCAGCGATTCATCCACGTAAGCGCCCGCGACTACGAGCGGGCCGAAGAAGTCGCCCTTGCCGCTTTCGTCCACGCCCATGTGCGGCGCGGACGCCTGCGGATCGAGGACTTCCTCATAGCCGACGACCACCTCCCGCAGCACCAGCGGCTCCAGTACGAAGGAGACGAATTCCTCCGCGCCTTTGCCCTGAACGAGACATTTCCCGCTCGCATACAGGGCAACCCGGCAAGTGTCCGCGTTGACCGACACGAGCGTATGCGGCGTCTGCGTCGGGACGTAATTCCCCTCCCGCAGAATGCGTGTGAGAGTCGCCTGCTGTTCTTCCGAGAGCCTGAACGTGTAGGACGTCTTGGCCATGCTGCCCTGTTCTCCCCGGTCCTGGCGTATGCGGCCGTTCTCAGCTCAGAGTAGCACGTCGGCCTCGGATCCGGAAGCCCGGAAAAACACACGGTCCAGATTTTTTTGTTGACTTACCCGGCGATAGATGTCAAAAGAATATCCCCAAAATGTGGCGGTAGCCTTTTGGGGGGCTGCGGCCCGGCCGTTGACCGCTGTGAGCAGAGGAGTAACCGGTCGGAGTGCGACGGGGCCCAAGTCCGGGTTTCGTCGCGGAGTCAGGTGAAAAGGTTTTCTCTTCTGCCCCGTGTGTTCAGGTGAGGAGCTATTGTGAAAGGTGTAGGTGGAAGGAGGTAGAGTTGATGAAGATGGCCAGGACCCTGGTAGTCATTCTATGCGTGTTGGGGATTGCTCAGGCGGGGGTGTTCGCGGGTGAGGGCGGCAAGCCTTGGGAGTTGAAGATCGGCGTTCTCGGAACGTACGACGACAACTACAACTATACCGAAACGGATGAGCAAGACACGTTCGGCGTGCGGATCGAGCCGGAGATTACGGTGAATCTGGCCGGCGAGCGCACGCTCGTCGGGTTCGGCTACATGCCGGCTGCGATCTTCTGGAACGATCGCGCCGATGACGACGACGATTTCGATCACGATGCGTTCCTCACGCTCAGCCACGGTCTGACTTCCCGGCTGCGCGTTTCGCTGGCCGACTATCTCCGCCGCTCGGAGAACCCCGAGCTCATCGACAACGGAAACGTCGTGCGCGAGAACGGTGACTACTGGTGGAACTCTCTGAGGCTGGGGTTGAATGCCACGCTCTCCGAGAAGCTCGGCGTGCAGATGGGCGGGGACTATCAGTTCCTGCGCTATGACGAAGACACCGCTACCGCGGGGCTGAGCCCGTCCGACCGGCTGGATGCGGACACGCTCGGTGCCGACGCGACGGTGTGGTTCAAGGTCCTGCCCAAGACTTCGGTCGGCCTGGCCGGGGCGGCTCAGGACCAGGCGTACCAGGAAGACGCCATCGTCGACCGCGGTTCGACCTCCTATCAGGTCGGGGCCGCGCTCTCCCATATGGTCAATCCGAATATCTCGATGAGGGCCGACGCGGGCTTCCAGACGCGCAACTTCAACGACGCGGTGACCGACTCCAGCGACAGCCCTTACGCGTCGCTCAACATCCGGATCAACCCGTCGCCGCGCATGCAGTTCCAGTTGGGCGGCGGCTATTCGCTCGACACGACCGACGCCTATCCCTACACGGCGCAGCAGCACACGCATGTCAGCGCCTCGCTGACGTACGGCGTGACCGAGAAGCTGCAGGTGGGCGTGAGCGGCCGTATGGACCGTGGCGAGTATGACATGGACGAATCGGCAGCCGCCATGCCGGCGGTGGACGACGGCACCGAGGACCAGCTCGGCGCCGGCGTGAGCGCCTCGCTCGCCCTGAACAGGAACCACAGTCTCGAGGTCGGTTACGACTATCGGGATTTCGACACGGACATCGTGACCCGCGTGCCCTACACGAGGAACCTCGCGAGGGCCGGGTGGCGCATGTCGTTCTGATGTGTCCGGCTGTGGTGCGTGTGATTGACGAAGGGGTTGACCGTCCCGGACTTCCGTCCGGCTCTCGGCCGTGACGGGTCCGGGACGTCTTTTAGTGCGGGACTGTGCCCATGAGCGAAGCCGACCAGGAGAAACTGCATTTCCTCGATTACTGGCGCGTGATCCGTTCCCGCTGGGAAATTGTCGTGGCCATCATGTTGCTGGTGTTGATGACGGGCGCCGCCATCACGCTGACTCTGCCCAAAGAGTTCATGGCCTCGGCGCGCATCCAGATCGAACAGGAGCAACGCGACTTCTCGCCGTTCGAGCGGCGCACGATGCTGTGGGACTACAACCCGTTCTTCCTCAGGACGGAATACGAGGTCATCCAGTCCAAAGCCGTGCTCTACGAGGTGATCAAGCGCGCGAACCTGCAGGAGAAGTGGGGCAAGTACTACAACGACGGCGAGCCGCTGGATCTGCAGGAAGCCTATATGCGGCTGCGCGATCTGATGCGCGTTCACCAGTACCGCGACACGAATCTGGTGGAGATTCAGATCTACCTCAACACGCCCATCGATTCTGAGCCGTGGCGCGAAGCCGCGGACCTTGCCAACCAGGTGGTGAAGGCTTACAGGGATAACCGGCTGAATACGCAGTACGAGAAGCTCCGGCGCGGGATCGAAGCACTCGAAGCCGAGTTTCAGAAACAGCAGGAGAAGGTGGCTGTGGCCGAAGCGAAGCTCGAGGATATCCGCAAGAAGGGCGGGATCAGCACCATCGCCAGCGGCATCCAGCTCGACAAGGCCGGGCTGACGCACCTTGAGGCGAACCGGATCGCGGCCCGCGTCGATATGCTGGTACGCAAGGCGCGGCTCGAGCAGGTGCAGAACCTCGAGGGCGACAAGCTCATGAATTCCGTGCGCTACATTGTCGACGACGCGGGCCTGGAGGTCTTGCGCCGGCAACTGGTCGACTCCGAGGTGCAGTTGTCGTTGTTGGAACAGAGCTACGGGGAAAACCACCCCGACGTCGTGAAGACCAAGGCTGGCATCCGGAAGATCAAAGTGGAACTCGAGGACGCGCTCACCGGCCTGAAGGCCGGACTGCGGGCCGACTACGAGGTGGCTCTGGCCAAGTTCGAGGCCGTTGAAGCCGAACTCAATGCCGCCAAGACCAGCGACATCGATGCCGAAAGCGAGCACTATCTGCCTTTCGTAAAAGCCGAACGCGACATGGAACTGCAGCGCCAGATCCTGGCGGCGCTTGAGACGCGGCTTAGCCAGGAGGGGATCGAGCGCGAACTCCCGCGTACGCCGGTGGAAGTGGTTGACTGGGCTGAACCCGACGACAAAGCCGTCGGCCCGAATGTCGTCCTGAATATCCTGCTCAGCCTCATCCTCGGGCTTGGCGGGGGCGTCGGGCTGGCCTACCTCATCGAATACCTCGATACGTCCGTCAAGACGGTCGACGACATCGAACGGCTGCTGGGCATGCCGGTGCTCGGCGTCATTCCGCAGAAGGTCCTCCCGCTGGTCGAGGAAGGCGGCGACAGCCCGCACGCCGAGGCCTATCGCGTGCTGCGCACCAACATGCACTTCTCCAGCAAAACAACCGGGGCCAAGACCTTCTGTGTCACCAGCGGCGGGCCTGGCGAAGGCAAGTCCCTGACCCTCTTCAACCTGGCTTACGTGAGTGCGCTGCTTGGCGACAAGATGTTGGTCGTCGACTCTGACTTCCGGCGCCCGACCCAGCACAGGATGTTTGGCGTCTCCAACGAGAAGGGGCTCGTCAATGTCCTGCTCGGCGATGCGAAGATCGAGGACGTCATTCGCGGCACCAAAATGCCGAACCTGCATTTCATGCCCAGCGGCAGGATCCGCAGTACGGGGTTGAGCCTTCTCGATTCGCACAAAATGCTGGATCTGGTCAAGAACCTCAAGTTGCGCTACGACTACGTGTTCTTCGACACCCCGCCGATTGTCGGCGTCAGCGACGCCTCCGTGCTGGCCAGCGAGGTGGACGGCGTGCTGCTGGTTATCCAGCACCGCAAGTACCCGCGTCAGATCTCGACGCGTGCGAAGAACCTGATCGAGAATGTCGGCGGGAATCTGATCGGTGTCGTGTTGAACAATATCAATATTGCCCGCGACTACTATTCATACTACTATCATTCGTCCTACCACTATCACAAGGGCTACGGCCAGCGCGACGGTGCGGACGAGGAAGATATTGTCGAGGCGGGTGTGGCCGATGAAAAGTGAGCGTCTGGCGCGAACCTGGCGAACGTTGACCCTCCTGTCGGCGGTCATCGTCGCGGTGCTTGCGGGGTGTCGTTCCGCGCATTTTCGCAACGCGGACCTGGACGAACCGACTCCGGAGGAACTGGGTGACGTTTCGACTCCGACCCCGCAGCGCTGGAAGGCGCCGGTCGTGCAGCCGGTTCCCAGGCCAGAGTCGATCGCCCAGCCGCCCGAGCCCGAAGCGGAGCCGGAGGCCGAACGCAAGCCCTGGTGGCGCCGTTCCAGAAAGACGCGCGGGGACGACGGGACTGACGGCGGCGACGATGCCGGCCGCCGCGCGGCCCGACAGCCGGAAGCGGAAACAAACCATACCCCCGCCGCCGCGGGGACTGCCGCCGCCACGAACACGGCTGCTGAAGGCGAAGACGACGGCTTCAAGGGCCGCAGATTGCGGCGGGGTGACGAGGTCACAATCACGCTGCGCGGCCTGCCCCAGGATCAGCAGATCCAGGACGTCGTCGATCAACGGGGCAACGTCAAGCTGCCGTTCATCGGCGAGATTGGCGTCGCCGGCAAGACGCCCGCTGAAGTCGAGGCGATCATCGAGCGCAAATACGTGGACGGCGGGATATACAAGCACGTCTATGCCAGCGTCTTGCCGCCTTCCAGTTCCTACTTCATGCGCGGCGAGATCCAGAGGCCCGGCCGCTACCCGCTTACCCGCGACGTCACCTTCGTCCAGGCTATCGCGATCGCCGGCGGTTACACCGAATACGCCGATTCGACCCGCGTCCAGGTCATTCGCGGCGCCAAAAATTTCTACATCAACGCCAAGGCTCGCGAAAGGGGCAAGGAAAAAGACGAATTCATCGAGCCTGACGACGTCATCGTTGTGAAACGCACCTGGTGGTAGGCGAAAAAAATGCCGTTTTTCGCAGAAGTCTTCTTGACATTGTCGAACGCTTCTGTAATCTAGCATGGCAATGGGTCTATCCCGCGGTTACGTCCAAGGCTTTGTTTTGGATGGACCCCGGGGGATTATACGCTACAACGGGTAGGGGCATACACGGGATGCTGCGCTAACGTAAGGAGGTCGCTTGGTGAATATCAGACGGTTTGCGGGTATGTTGGTTCTGGCGTTGGTGTTGGTGCCGGCTCTGGCCCTGGCGGAGAAGGAGGCCATCCGAGACGATTCCGGGGAGATTATCGGGTACAAGGAAACCGTTCAGGAAGGGAACAAGAGCGTCGTGACGTGGTATGGTCCCGACGGGGTTACCGTCCTGAAGCAGACCACCACCGAGGTGGAGGAGCGGGACGACGGGACCGTTGTCACAACCATCACCGAAGTCGTCGTGGTGACGAAGCCCGACGGCACGAAAGTCACGACCACCACGATTACGGTCATCGAGGAATACCCGGAAGGCCCGATCGCGAAGAAGATTTCAAAGACCATTATCGTCGAACGTGACAAGCAGGGCGTCAAGACCATCCAGCGCGGCGTGACGAAAATTACGATCATCGACAACCAGGGCAACGTGAAGCATCTCGGCAAGCCGATGGACGACGTGGTGCCCGATGTGCCCTGGAACCCGGAATCGCCGACGCCGGTCGGCGCAAGGGAATAATCCGCGGTGTCGGTTCGTTTGGCAGGTGAATGCGAAAGCGCCCCAATCCGGAATGGTTGGGGCGCTTCCTTTTCCCGGGGGGATCAGGACGATGTCCGCCAGCGCTGCTCGTGAAAGGCGCCGGCTCGGGATGACCGCCGGTGCCGCTGTGTTGATCCTGTTGGCCTTGGGCGGTATCCTGCACGGCGCGCGCGCGGGTTCGGCCCAGGCGCTGCGCCGACGGGCTGCGACGCGGCACCTGCCGAGCGCGGTGCTGGCGTTGTGCCAGAGAGCCCATCGGCTGTATGCCTACGACTATTACGGTTGTGTCCTCGCCGCCTGGACGGCGTACGACGCCGCCCAAGGCGACACGGCCGACGGACCGGAGAAAGCGACGGGCGGGGGTAACCTGGAGCAGGCCGAACTCTGGTGCGATCGCGGGCTTGCCCTCAATCCCTATCAACGAAAACTCAACAGGTTGAAGGCGCATCTGCTGTTGCGACAGGATCCCGAGGCTGCCGTTCGGCATTGGCGGCGTTACGTGGAATGGGCGTTCTGGCAACCCGATCACCACGCTTTCCTGGCCATGCTCCTTGCCCGTGCCGGTGAGTTCGCCCAGGCCGAACGGGCTCTTGACTGGGCGGGCGGTTCCCGGTATCATGATCTGGCCCGTAAGGTGGTTGACGAGGCGAAGCGCGACATGTCGGCCCTTCTGCCCAAGGATACACCGTGATCGGAAGACGGACAACCCGGTTGCACCACACCGCTTTGGTGGCCGCTGTCGGCCTGTTGGCGGCCGCTCACAAGGGGCTGGCCGAAGACAAGGAGAGTGCGGTCCCCGCGTGGATGCAGCGGGGTTGCGTACGCACGTACAACGGTTACGTCGTGAAAGTCCGGCAGCCCGAGACCAACCGGGCCGAGTTCGATGACGCCGCCCCAAGCACGGAAGTCCCCTCCGGCGAAGAGCACGAGGTCAACGGCGGCTTGGATCTGCGGGAGGAGGCGGGGGGACTGCAGCGGCTCTCCGAGGAATTGAACCCCGCCGTGCCGGTTCCCCTGCCCATCCTGACGGTGCGCGACAGAGCGGCCGACGGCAAGGACAAGAAGAGGAAGAAGAACTGGATCCTGCCTCCCCCGGGCAAGGACGACGGAGACCCGGAGGTTGACGAAGACTCGGACGACTCAGACGACTCCGGGGACGAGGGCCTGATGCGGCGCGATCGGAACGGGGACGAAGACGGCGAAGACAGGTCCGGGTCCGGATGGGGCTGGCTCGAGGACGCCCGACGCAAAGTGCAGCGGCGCGAGGAGCGTGTGAAACAGCGGGAGACAGAGAAGGAGGAGAACGAGAAGCAGCGCCTTTCCGTGTTGGGCGGGTCCGGGCAGAACGATGAGGGAGTCGCCGCGGATAAGCCGCTGGCCTCGTATTCGCCCGTCGTCTCTGATCGCACCGTGGAAGGCAAGTCCTGGGAGCAGGGGTATGTCATCGGGAATCAGCCCGGAGGCGCAAGCCCTTCTCAGTCAAGGTTGATGCCGGGCAGCGGAGTGGAGCCAAACAGAACGGGTTTCCCGCGGGTCGGCCTGATGCGCGATTCGCTCTCGCCCGGGGCGTCCTCCTCCAAATCCTTTTCGGTTCTGGGCCCCGGTGATGAGGGGGCCGGGTCGCTTCTGCGGCCCAACCCGTCCTCGAGCCGGAGCGGCAGCCTGCTGAATTCGCAGGGGAGCGGCCCCTTTCAGGGCTTCTCCCCGACTTCCGCGGGCCGGTCCTCGAGTTTTCAGCCTGTCACGGTCGCCCCGGCCCAACCGGCCGGCGGCGCGAGCGCGGGCGATCTGTTCGGCAATCCGTTTTCGTCGGACAGGTGACGGCCCCGCCGGAGGCCTGGCTCGTTCTACGCAGACGAGGGCGGAAAATTTCGTCGGCGCTGCCGGACGGCCTCGTAGAGCAGGATGGTGGTCGCCGAAGCCACGTTCAGCGAATCGGCTTGGCCGAACATCGGGATGCGGACGCGAATGTCTGCTTCCCGCATCCATGGCTCACTCAGGCCCAGCTGTTCAGTCCCCACGGCGATGGCCAGCGGTCCCCGCATATCGGCATCGGTGTATTCCTGCTCGGCATGCGGCGTGGCGGCCAGTATGCGGATCTGCCGTTCGCGCAGCCAGCTCACGGCTGCTGCCGATGGCGCCTCCGCGACCGGAACGGCGAAAAGCGTGCCCACACTCGCTCGCACGACGTTCGGATTGTTGATGTCCGTGCAACGGTCGCACACGATGACCGCATCGGCGCCCGCGCTGTCGGCCGAACGCAGAATCGTGCCAAGATTGCCGGGCTTCTCGATCGCCTCCGCCACAATCAGCAGCGGGTTGTCCGAAACCGTGAGCGCGCTCAGCGGGATCCCCGCCTGTGGCGCCACCGCCAGCAATCCGTCGGGGCGGTCTCGATAGGAGATCTTCCGGAAGACCGGCGCGGTGCACTCCATGAGCAGGGCCCCCGCCTCCACGCTGCGCCGGATCAGAGCCTCTTCGTTCTCGCCCAGGAAGAGTTCAGGACAGGTGAACAGCGACGTGGGCACGTGCCCGTTCTCGAGCGCGCGTTTCAGTTCGCGGTACCCCTCGATGAGCATGAGGCCCAGTTCATCGCGGTGCGCACGCTGACGCAGACGTACCACGTCCTTCACGCGCACGTTCTGCAGGCTCGAGATGAAGAGCGCCGGTTCCATGAGGTGCCGGTTTCGGGGCGGCGCAGGCGGCTCACTGCTGCCAGATCGTCGCGGTGTCGCTGTCGCCCGTGCTGTCGGTGACGGTCAGGAAGTTCGTGCCGACTCCCGTGCTCGTGTAGGTCGCGTTCTCGCCGGACTGAACCACGTTGCCCAGCCCCGTGTTGGACACCTGCCAACTGTAGTTGCCGTCCCCGCCGGCAACCGTGAATTGCGTCGAGTCGCTGGACCCCATCGTGATGCTGGACGGCTGGATGGTGACCTCCCCGAAGAAGAAATCGTCCGCCGATTCCGCTTCACAGCCGCTGAGCGCCAGCCCCGCGGCCAGGAGCGACAACGCGCACAGCGCGGCAACGGGCAGCACGAACCGAGAGGCATTGCGTTTCATACACCTTCTCCTCCGGGGATTAGAGCACGTTCGCCTCCGGAAAGCAAGACAAACGCGGAGGTGCTCAGGTGTGCGGTCTCAAGGTGGAAGCGGCGAGACGCCGCTTTCTCGGGAGGCACGGGACAGAGTCCCGCCGAGAAGGCAGCCCCGGCCTTCGGCCGGGGAAGCGGCGAGACGCCGCTTCTACGGTCAGACCTTGGCGTCCCGGGCGGTCCTTTCACCCGTTGATTCAGCCGCCATGATCGCGCGATAGAAGCACCATCCGAGCCCGACGACGAGCAGCACGCCCACCACGGCCAGGACGATGAATGCCACCCCGCTCAGTTCCTCCTCCGCGGCCCGAATGGGCGCTTCAGCCACGACGCAGACTTTCGTCACAAGCGCGAGCAACAGACCGATCGAAGCGCCCACGTCCAGAGTCGACAGCAGCCCGGCCCAGCGCAGCGTCCACGTGGCGCTCGCATTCGGATTTCGTTCCTGCCCCATCACCACGCGCGCGGCCATGATCAGCCCGCCCAGCCCCAGCAGCGCCACGCCGGCGAGGAGGATCCCCGCCCGCGTCGTCCCCGGGGTGGGACCGGTCTCGGCCCGTGAGACGCGGGCGATCACGATGAACGCGGCGATCGCCAACACCGCCGCGAGCGCCGCCAGCACGAGCGCCGTTCGCCCTTGCTGCCGGCCGAGGCTGTGCGCTTCGTGGTCCGAAAGCGCCACTTCATCGGTGCGTTTCACACTCTTCCAGGCGCCCAGCAGCCACGCCAGGACGGGGGCGAGGACCACCACGATCATGCCCACGCAGTTGCCGAGATGCACCTGGCCGTCCGCCTTGAACAGGAACCCGGCCGGGTTGGTCACGTCGTCGAAAAGGCTCCACACAAACAGGGCGCCCAGCACGATCGGAATGAGGATGCGAATGAAAAAGTCCCACCACCGGCCCAGCCGCCAGTCACTCCGTTCGTTGGCGTGGTTCCTGAGCCGCTCCAGCCGATAGAGCCAGCCGAGCACAACGCACTCCAACAGCCCCAGCAGGGCTATGCCCCACGTGCCGTTGACGAACCCGTCGATTGTGCCTAGCCAGCCCAGCCCGCGTTGCGTGACGTACACCAGGCCCAGCGCGAAGCCGATCACGCTCATCACGGGCAGGACCACGTTGCGGTGCCAGCCGGTCTTGTCTACGACACTGGCGAGCACCGATTCGGTGATGCTGAATGCCGAATCGATGCCCAGCGTGATGAGTGCCAGGAAGAAAATGAAGCTGAACCAGGCGGAGTAGGGGAGCTGGGCCAGCGCGTAGGGGAAGGCCACAAACGCCAGGCCGGGCCCGCCGTTTGCGACCTTCTCGACGGGTACGTAGTCGCCGGCTTGCCGTGTGGCGAATGCCATGGCGCCGAGCGTGGCAAAGACGGCCAGGCCGGCCACGAAACTCGTTCCGAAATCGGCCAGGCTGATAATGGCGGCATTGTTGTTCAGGTCGCTCTTCTTGTGCAGGAAGCTGGCGTAGGTGATCATGACGCCGAAGGCGAGGCTGAGCGAGAAAAAGACCTGCCCGAAGGCGAAGCGCCAGGTAGCCGGCTTCGCCAGTTCCGCCCACTTCGGGTCCAGGTAATAGACGAGTCCTTCGGCGTTGCCCGGCAGCGTGAGGCCGCGCACGGTCAGCACGAGCAGCATGAGCCAAGGCAGGGGGACGGTGAGCCAGACGATCTTGCCGACGAGTCTGACGCCGCGGAAGATACACAGATACATGGCGACCCACGTGATCGCGAGCGGCAGCGCGATGTGCCACTGCAGGGCGCCGAGCGGCGTGAGTCCCGGCTCGTTGCAGAGGTAGGTCTTCTCGAAGAACGCGCCCGCCCGTTGTACGCCCTCGATGCCGCGGCCGGCCCACGGCAGCTCGCCGCCCATGCAGATGCCCTTGATGCTGTACCACAGGTAGCTGCAGCAATAGGCGAGGATGACGGGGTAATAGGTGATGATCACGAAGCCCATGATGATGCCCCACCAGCCGACCATCTCGAAGCGCTTGTGGGCTGTGCCGAACGCGTCGGGCGCCGCGCGCTGCGCGTAGTGGCCGAGACTGAACTCCAGGATCATCATCGGGATGCCGACCAGGACCAGGGCGATGATGTAGGGGATCAGGAACGCGCCGCCCCCGTACGTATAGAGCTTGTAGGGGAACCCCCAGAGGTTGCCCAGACCGACGGCGGAACCCACGGCGGCGAGGACGAATGCCGCGCGTGTGCCCCAGCTCTCCCGCCTCTCCTCACGCATTTCGATGTCCATGGTTCCGTTCCTCTCCCAACTTGCTCGAGAACTTACTCGAGAACTCGCCTCCAATCGGGCCATCATACGGAGTTGGTCCGCTAATTCAAGACCTCATCAACCGCTGCAGCCGGTCCCGCAGACCGGTCCGGCGCAGGAGAATCCGGTTGTTCGCCGTGGCGATTCGGACGGCTTTGGTGGAACCCACGAGGCATACGAGCCGCCGCCCGCGCGTGATCGCCGTATACAGCAGGTTGCGTTGCAGCAGCTTGAAGTGCTGGGTGGCCAGCACGATGACCACGGCCGGGTATTCACTGCCCTGCGCTTTGTGGATCGAACTGGCATAAGCCAGGCTGAGCTCGTCCATTTCCCCGAAATCGTAGTTCACGATTCGGTCGTCGAAGGCGACGCTCAGTTCGCGGTCCACCTCGTTGACGCTCGTGATGGCGCCGATATCGCCGTTGAAGACGTCCTTGTCGTAATTGTTGCGCAGTTGCATGACGCGGTCGCCCACGCGGTATACGCGTCCGAAGCGCATGGTGGACACGCCCGTGGGGTTCAGAGCCTGTTGCAGCTGCGTGTTCAGGTTGTCGGCGCCCAGTTGGTTCCTGCGCATGGGGCTGAGCACCTGCACGCTCTTGCGCGGGTCCAGGCGGAACCGGGCCGGAATGCGCGTTTTCACCAGGTGCAGCACCCGGCTGACCACCTCGTCCGGCTCGGCGGTCTCGATGAAGTAGAAGTCCGCCAGCTCTCTGCCCCGCGGCAGTTCCAGGTCTCGGCCTGCATTCACCAGGTGGGCGTTGTGCACGATCCAGCTGCGGTCGCCCTGGCGGAAGATCGTCTGTAGTCTCACAAACGGAACCGCCCCGGACTCGATCAGGTCTCGGAGCACGTTGCCCGGCCCCACGCTCGGGAGCTGATCCACGTCGCCGATGAGAACCAGGCAGGCGTGCCGCGGGATCGCGCGCAGGAACGCGTTCATGAGCAGGATGTCGACCATCGACACCTCATCCAGGATGAAGACGTCGCCCTTCAGCGGTTTGTCCGGGCCGTGGGTGAAGCCGCCGTCGGCCGGCGTGAACTTGAGCAGCCGGTGAATCGTCTGTGCCCGGTGGCGGGTGGCTTCCTCCAGCCGCTTCGCCGCGCGCCCGGTCGGGGCGGCCAGGCAGACCGTCAGTTTCCTGGCCCGGAACACGTCGACGAGCGCGCGCGTGATGGTCGTCTTGCCCACGCCCGGCCCGCCGGTGATGACGGAGACTTTGCGCGAAAGCGAATTCGCCAGCGCTTCGCGCTGGGTCGGGTCGAACACGATCCGTATGCGGCTCTCCGCCCAGGCGATCGCCTTGGCGGTATCGATGGGCTTGAATGTCGGCGGCGTCTGCTGCAGGGAAACCAGATGATGTGCGGCGCCCGTCTCCGCGTGGAACAGCGGCGCCAGAAACACGTTGCCGTCCTCCGCGATCAGCGTCTCCTGCGCGAGTTCGTGCTCAATCGCGTCCCGCAGAACCTGGTCGGGGATCTCCAGCAGCGAGGCGGCGGACTCGACCAGCAGGTCGCGGGGGCAGAAGCAGTGGCCCTCCTCCGTCAGGGTATGGAGCAGATACGCCACACCCGCCCGGGCGCGCAGCGGCGAATCCGGGGCGACCCCGAGGCTGTTCGCGATTCTGTCGGCCGTCTTGAACCCGATCCCCCAGATGTCGCGCACGAGGCGATAGGGGTTCTCGTTCACGCGCGCGATGGCCTCCTGCCCGTACTGCCGGTAGATGCGGGAGGCCTGCGCCGTGCCGACCCGATGCGAATGCAGGAAGACCATGATGTCCCGCACAGCCTTCTGCTCGTTCCACGCAGCTTTGATCCGCTCGCGTCGCTTCGGGCCGATCCCGTCGACATTCAGCAATCTGCCGGACTCTTTGTCGATGACGCGCAGCGTATCGTCGCCGAACGCCTTGACCAGGCGCTGCGCCATCACCTTGCCGATGCCTTTGACCATGCCGCTGGCCAGGTACCGCATGATGCCGTCGGTGCTCACCGGGGCGAGCGCGGCGATGTGATCGGCCTGGAACTGATAGCCGTGCGCGCGATGGCGCACCCAGCGGCCCGTGGCGCGCACCGATTCGCCTTCCCACAGGGACGGGCAGGCCCCGACCAGCGTGACGGCTTCCCGCTTGCCGGTCGGCATGACCGAACAGACGGTATAACCCGTCTCGTCGGCGCGGAAGATGATGTGCTCCACGATGCCCTGGAGTTCCTCCGCGTCACAAGGGCCTGCTGGGGGACTGCCCGCGTTGTCACGCTTCGACATGTGCGGCCTCTGGGATACGCGCCTGCCGTCCTGAACCGGGGCCTATGGCGCAGGTGACAGCCCATTCCCGGCCGGAGTTCGGCGTGCGGGCCGGCCGGTCCCGGAAAAAAACAGGCTACACACCCGATTTCCGCTTTGGCAAGCCGAAAAAAAGCTTGTAAGCGTGGCGTTATTGAGTAGCATTCAAGCAGGAGGACTTGTCCGGTAGAAGCGCGTCTTGCCCGGAGGTGGCCAGCATGAAGGACAACAGCAAAGCGGAGCAGGATCCCAGCTATGAGCTCCCCGCGCTCCGCCTGCATGTCGACAGGCTTCGGGACGAACGGTCCAAGCTCCAGAACGAAGTCATCGAGTTGCGCCGCCAGCTCCGCAGGGCCGAAGACAGAGCGCTCGAAGTCGAGAAGATCCAGAAACGGCTGGATTCCATCATGGCGATCGGCTATGAGTTGAACAGCCCCGTCCAGCGGCTCGTCAGCATGCTGGACCTCGAACCCAACCCGAAATTGACGGCGCCCATCAACGAGATGGCGCAGATCGTCAAGAGGATCCGCGAAGCCGAAGGACTCACCGCCGAACAGCCCGCCGCGGCGGCGGCCCAGCACCCGGCCGCGGCAGGTTTGGTGCCCTGCGATGGAGAACGCACCCTCATCGTCGATGACGAAGAACCCATCCGGGAGCTGTTCGGCAAGATTCTGAAGGAAGCGTTGCCTGAGGTCCGAATCGACTACGCGGCCAACGGGCAGAAGGGGGTCGAGCTGTTCAAGGAGGGCCATCCTTCGGTGATCGTGATGGATATTGCCATGCCCGTCATGAACGGCGAAGTCGCGTTCATCGAAATCCAGCGCGTCTGCCGCGAAAAGGCCTGGAAGATGCCCGCCGTCATTTTCTGCACCGGTTTTGCACCACCCGAGTCTATTCGAAACCTGCGCATGGGCGAAGGCCACTGCTATCTGCCGAAACCGGTAACCTCCGCCACCCTCGTTCAGGCGGTCAAGGAGCGGCTGGTGTGGAAGGCGCGCTAGCGGCGGTGTCGCCCGGCCCGAGCCGACGAGAGAAACTGATATGGCTAAGAAGGAAGTCATCATTACGAGGCGACAGGGCAAGCGCCCGAAAAAGGAACTCAAAGTCACCCCGCCCAAGAAGCGGTTCCAGTCGGTCGAGTCGCTGACGGGCGAGGAATCCGCGCCGAACGCCCCGGAGCAGCCCCCAGCGGAGCCGCAGGCGGCGCAGACACCGCCGCCGCCCGCGGCAGTGGCCCCGCCGGCTCAGCCCCAGCCCGAAGCGCGGCGCGAGAAGCCCAAGAAGGTGCCGACGGTCAGCCGGATTCTGCAGGAAGGTCGTGATGTGCTTGCCAAGCAGCCTCCCGAGAAGACCGTCAGGGTCATCACGCGAAAAAACCTGCCGCGCGCCGTCAAAGTCCTCAAGAAGGGCCGGCAGGGCGCCGCCCTGTACAACGAACTGCTCAACAGCGTGTATGACGGCGTCATCATCACCGACTTGAGCGGCCGCGTCCTCGAGACCAATCCGCGCGCACGCGAGTTCCTGCAGTACGGCCCGGGTGAAATCTCGCGGGCCAGCATCCTGAACGTGATCTGCGGCGCCGACGCACAGCTGCTCGAGACGCTTCGGCAGAACGTCGACGACAATCGGTTTACGCTCCTCGAAGCCTGGTGCGCGCGTAAAGACCATTCCCGGTTTCCGGCCGAAATCGCGATCAACCTCATCCACCTCAGTAAACAGGGCGAATTGTGCTTCTTCGTGCGCGATATCACCCTGCGCAAACGGGCGGAGGCCCTGCTCAGAACCGAGCACAACGCCATCCAGAACTCCGCCAACGGTATCGTCATTACCGACACCGAGGGCAAGATCGAGTATCTGAACCCCGCGTTCCTCGCCCTCTGGGGCTGCGAAGACGCCGACGAGGCCGTTGACCATCCCCTGCGCGAGTTCCTCAGGGACGGCGATACCCTCGACGCCATCTTCCGGGACCTGGCCCAGCAGGATGTCTGGACGGGCGAAATGGTCGCCACGCAGAAAAACGGGACTCCCTTCTATGTCCAGGTCTCCGCCGCCCCCAATCGCGACAGCGCCGGCGAGTCCATCGGGATGGTCTTCTCCTTCCTCGACGTGACCGAACGCAAGAAGGCGGAAGACGCTCTCAACCGCGCGAACGAGGAGCTGATGAAGGGCGAGAAGGTCAAGGCCCGGCTCGATACCATCACCACGCTCAGCCACGAAATCAACAACCCGCTCCAGATGCTCCTGAGCATGGTGGAACTGGAAGGCAACCAGAGGTACAAGGCGCCCCTGGAACGGATCATCGCCGTCCTGCGCGAATTGCGCAAACAGGAGGAGTTGCCCACCGTCACCTACGCCGGCGGGCTCGAGCGGTACCAGCTCTCGGAAGAGGAACTCCTGACCCCGTGCGACAACACCCGCGTCCTCATCGTCGACGATGAGGAAGACCTCAGGAGAATGTTCGGCGAGGTCCTCGGGTCCGCCATTTCCGGCGTCGAAATCGACTACGCGGCCAACGGACAGGAGGCGCTCGATATCTTCGAGAAACACCACCACGCGGTCATCGTTCTGGACGTGGTCATGCCCCGGATGAACGGCGAGAAGGCGTTCCTCGAGCTTCAGGGGTTCTGCCGCGCGAAAGAGTGGAAGATGCCTGCCGTGATCTTCTGTACCGCGTTTGTGCCGCCCGAAATCGTCAAGCAGACCGTTGCCGAAGATTCGCGGCACTGCTTCATGCCCAAGCCTATCGGCAAGCGCGACCTGATCAAGGCCGTCGAGGACCGGCTCTAGCCCGATCTGTTCATGGCCTTCCTGCCCGTTGCTCGTGCCAAGCGCGGCGCCCGGCGTCTTCTCTTCGAGTACGGATACCGCCTGCCGGTTCGCACACACCGGTCCGCAGGGCGGCCGCCGAGTCAACCGTCAAAAATATAACGTTAAACTCTTGACAGATATCGAGCGGTGTGGTAGAGAGTTGGGGGAGTATGCGGAGTGGGCTTGACAGGGGCCGATTTGCCGGGTCTTCCTGCGTCGGCTTTCACAACAGTCGGTTACGGTCAACCGGAAGCAATGCGACGGGGTAGCGACATGAGCGAGGACATGGCGGCGGTAATCGGAGAGATCTGCGCGGCGCACGGGCGGGACGCGACGCGCATGATGGACGTGGTTCGGGCGGTCCAGGCGCGCTACGGCCACGTGTCGGGTGCGGTGTTGGACCAGGTGGCGGCGGAGATGGGGGTTTGCCGCGTTGAGGTGGAGAGCGTGGTGTCGTTCTACTCTTTCCTGTCGGCACGTCCGAAAGGGAAGGTCGTGATCCGGTTGTGCAACGACATCATCGACGAGATGAAAGGCGCGGATCGCGTCGGCGCTGCCCTGGCGGAGGAGTTGGGCGTTACGTTTGGGGCGACGACGCCGGACGGCCTTTTCAGCCTGGAGCACACGCCGTGCATCGGGATGTGCGACCAGGCGCCCTCCGCGCTGGTGAACGACGTCGTCGTCACCGGGCTGAATGCCGAAGCGGCGCGCGAGATGGTCCGCAAATTGCGGGCGGATCCGGACCCGCGCAGGCTGGTGGAGAAGGAGGGTGACGGGCACAACGCGGACCCGCGGGTTCGGGCGATGGTCGTGAACAATATCCGCAAAGCGGGGCCGGTCCTGTTTGCCGGTTTCGAGCCCGGCGTGGCGCTGAGCAAGGCGCTGGCGATGAACCCGGCGGAGGTGATCCGCGAGGTGAAGGCGGCGCGGCTTCGGGGCCGCGGCGGCGCGGGGTTTCCAACGGGCATGAAGTGGGAGTTCACCCGCGCGGCGGAGGGGAAGGACCGCTGCGTGATCTGCAACGCGGATGAAGGCGAGCCGGGCACGTTCAAGGACCGGGTGCTGTTGACGGAATGCGCGGAGCTGATGCTGGAGGGGATGACGATCGCGGGGTACGCGATCGGGGCGGCGGAGGGCATTCTGTATCTCCGTGGCGAGTACGCGTACTTGCGCGCGTTTCTCCAGAATCGCATCGAGGCCCGGCGCGCCGCGCGTCTGCTGGGGCCGGCCGTCCTGGGCAAGGCCGGGTTCGCCTTCGATATCCGCATCCAGATGGGGGCGGGGGCGTACGTCTGCGGGGAGGAGACGGCGTTGATCAGCTCGTGCGAGGGGTTGCGCGGCGACCCGAAAGACCGGCCTCCGTTCCCGGCGGAGCGCGGGTATCTGGCGCGCCCGACGGCCGTGAACAATGTCGAGACCTGCTGCTGCGTCGCTCGCATTCTGGAGCGCGGCGCCGGCTGGTTCGCCGAACTGGGTTCCAAAGGCAGTTCGGGTACGAAGGTGTTCAGCATTTCCGGGGATTGCACCCGGCCCGGCGTCTACGAGCTGCCGTTCGGGACGCCGTTGCGCGAGCTGCTCGCGCTGGCGGGCGCGGAAAATGCCGGCGCCGTTCAGGTGGGCGGCCCTTCCGGGACCCTGGTTCCGCCTGCGCAGTTCGGCCGGGCCTTGTGTTACGACGATCTGGCTACCGGCGGTTCGGTCATGGTGTTCGGCGCAAACCGCGACGTTCTGCGGATCGCGTCCAAATTCATGGACTTTTTCATCGAGGAAAGCTGCGGCTACTGCACGCCTTGCCGCGTGGGGAACGTGCTGCTGAAGGAGCGGCTGGACCGGATCGTCGCGGGCAAGGGCGAGCCGGCCGACCTGGCGTATCTGGAGCAGCTCGCCAAAGCGGTCAAGACGACCAGCCGTTGCGGGCTCGGCCAGACGTCGCCGAACCCGGTCCTGACGACGATCCGGCATTTCAGACCGGCCTACGAGTCGGTCCTCGAAGAGGCGCCGGACGGGATGCAGCGCGCGTTCGACATCGGCGCCGCGCTGGCGGCGGCCGAGACGACGCAGGGGCGGCGGTCCGTGCACTTCGGCGAAAAAGCGAAGCAGGGGTGAGGAACGCATGATGAACGAATCGATAACCTTCACGATCGATGGGGTTGAAGTCCGGGCGCAGCCCGGCCAGACGATCCTGCAGGCGGCGGACGCAGCGGGCCTATACATCCCGCGCTTGTGCGCGCATGAGGATCTCAAGCCGCACGGAAGTTGCCGCATCTGCACGGTCATGGTGAACGGCCGGCCTCAGGCGGCATGCACGCAGCCGGTCGCCGCGGGGCTCGTGGTCGAGAATGACACGGCGGAACTGCGGGAACACCGCAAGATACTGATCGAGATGCTGTTTGTGGAGGGGAACCACTACTGCATGTTCTGCGAGAAGAGCGGGAACTGCGAACTGCAGGCGCTGGGCTACCGTTTCGGCATCACCGCGCCGCGTTTCCCGTATCTGTGGCCCGAGCGCAACGTGGACGCTTCGCATCCCGACATCTTTATCGACCGCAACCGCTGTGTGCTGTGCGGCCGCTGCGTGAGGGCCTCGCGCGATGTGGACGGGAAGTGCGTCTTCGAGTTCGTCGGCCGCGGCCCGAACAAGCGGGTGGCCGTCAACGCCGAAGAACGGCTGGCCGATACCCAGCTGGATATCGCCGACAAGGCCGCGGACGTCTGCCCGGTGGGCGCGATCCTCAAAAAGCGCGTCGGATACGCCGTGCCCGTCGGGCAGCGCCGGTATGACCACGCGCCGATCGGAACGGACATCGAGAAGACACGGATGGAAACGCAGTCGGATCGAGGACGAGGGTGAGGAACATGGGAAAGCCTAAAGTCGCTACAGCGTCGCTCGCAGGTTGTTTCGGATGTCACATGTCCCTTCTGGATATTGACGACCGGATCCTCAAGCTGATCGACCTGGTGGATTTCGACAAATCGCCGATCGACGACATCAAGGAGTTCTGCGGGCGTTGCGCCATCGGGCTGATCGAGGGGGGCTGCTGCAACGAGGAGAACGTGCGGGTGTTGCAGGACTTCCGGCGGCACTGCGACATCCTGATCAGCGTCGGGGACTGCGCCACGATGGGCGGGATCCCCGCGATGCGGAACACCATCCCGCTGAAGGAGTGTCTGGAAGAGGCCTACCTGAACGGGCCGACGGTGCACAATCCGGGCAAGGTGATTCCGAACGATCCGGACATCCCGCTGCTTCTCGACAGGGTCTACGCGTGCCACGAGGTGGTCAAGATCGATTATCATCTCCCGGGTTGCCCGCCTTCGGCGGATACGTTGTGGGAGGCGTTGGTGGCCTTGCTCAGCGATAAACCGGTGGCCTTGCCTTACGAACTGATCAAGTACGATTAGCCGCGGGGAGGAGAGGAGTCCGACAGATGAAGAAGGTGGTGATAGAGCCCGTCACCCGGGTGGAGGGGCACGGCAAGGTCACGATCCTGCTCGATGAGGAAAACCGCGTGCGGCAGGCGCGGATGCATATCGTCGAGTTCAGAGGGTTCGAACGCTTCATTCAGGGCCGCCCGTACTGGGAAGTGCCCGTGCTGGTTCAGCGGCTCTGCGGGATATGCCCGGTCAGCCATCACCTGGCCGCGGCCAAGGCGATGGACCGGATTGTCGGCGGCGAGAATTTGACGCCGACGGCGGAGAAGATGCGCCGGCTCATGCACCAGGGCCAGACGTTCCAGTCGCACGCCCTGCACTTCTTCCATCTCGTCTCGCCCGATCTGCTCTTCGGGTTTGACGCGGATCCGGCCGTGCGCAACGTCATCGGCGTGGCCAGGAAGTACCCCGACCTGGCCGTGCAGGGCGTGATGATGCGCAAGTTCGGCCAGGAAATCATCAAGGCGACGGCCGGCAAGAAGATTCACGGGACCGGCGCCATTCCGGGCGGGATCAACAAGAATCTGTCCATCGCGGAGCGAGACGGGTTCTTGAAAGACATCGACCAGATCCTCGACTGGTCGCGGGGCGCCTTGAAGATCGCCAGCGATTACACCCTGGAGCATCTGGAGATCCTCAAACCGTTCGGATCGTTCGACTCGAACCATCTGAGCCTGGTGCGCGCCGACGGCGCCATGGATCTGTACCATGGCAACCTGCGCGCGATTGACGCGGCCGGCGGCGTGATTTTCGACCAGGTTGATTACCAGGAGTACCTGGACTATATCGCCGAGGAGGTCAAGCCGTGGTCGTACATGAAGTTCCCGTTCATCAAATCGCTCGGGCCGGAAGACGGCTGGTACCGCGTCGGACCGCTGGCGCGGGTGAATGCCTGCAATTCGATCCCAACCCCGGAGGCGGAAAAGGCGCGCCGGGCGTTCATGGCATTGACGGGCGGGAAGCCGAACAACATCACCATGTGCTACCACTGGGCGCGGATGATCGAGTTGCTGCACGCCGCGGAACGGATTCGTGAACTGCTGAACGATCCGGACCTGCAGGGCCCCGATCTGGTGACGCAGGGGGCGCGCCGCGAGGAGACGGTCGGCCTGCTCGAAGCGCCGCGCGGGACGCTGTTCCATCATTATCGCGTGAACAAGAACGACCAAGTGGCGATGGCGAACCTCATCGTGTCGACGACGAACAACAATACGCCGATGAACCGGGCGGTCGAGCGGGTTGCGCGGGAATACCTGGAAGGGGTCGAGATCACCGAAGGGCTGTTGAACCATATCGAGGTGGCGATTCGGGCGTACGATCCGTGCCTGTCCTGCGCGACGCATGCGATGGGCCGGATGCCGCTGATCGTGACGCTGGAGGACGCCGCCGGCCGGGTCATCGACAGAAGGGCCAGAGGATGAGCGTGCCGCCGCTACCGCGTGTGCTCGTGATCGGGTACGGTAATCCGGGCCGCCTGGACGATGGGCTGGGCCCGGCGTTGGCGGAGGCCCTGGAGCGCGAACGGCTGCCCGCTGTGGACGTGGATTGCGACTACCAGCTCACCGTTGAGCATGCGGCGGACGTCGCGCAACACGGGGCGGTCGTGTTCGTTGACGCCGATGCCGTGGGGCCCAACCCCTTTTCATTCCGGCGCGTGGCGGCGCCGGATGAGCCGCGGCTGGGCTTCAGTTCGCACAGCGTGCGGCCCGAGGACGTGATGGCGCTGGCCAGGAGCCTGTTTCATAGCCCGGCGGCGGGCTACCTGCTGGGTATTCGCGGGTATGCGTTCGACGCGTTCGGCGAACGGCTGTCCGCAGCCGCGCGGCGAAACCTGGGCGAGGCGTTGCGCTTTCTGGTTGACGGGCTGAGGGCGGGCGACTTGTCGAAACTTGATTCCGAATCGATCAAGCGGGGTGCGCGGCCGCGGCGCGCCGGAGCAACGGGAGGATAGCGATGCGCGAGGGCAAACACGTGGTGCTGTGCATTGACGACGACCAGGACTTCCTCGATTCGCTGCGGCTGATACTCGAGGCGCATGATTTCGTGGTCATCGAGGCCGACAGCGCGGAGGCGGGGCTCAAAGCGTACAAGACGGAGAATCCCGACGTCGTTCTGTGCGACCTGATGATGGAAGAAATCGATGCCGGCGACAACTTCGCCCGCGACATGAAGGCGCTTGGCAACAAGGTACCGGTGTTCATGCTCAGCTCGGTCGGCGACGCCATGAATCGGAGCACGGACTATACGCAGTTGGGGTTGGCCGGCATGCTCCAGAAGCCGATCGACCCGGATCGCCTGGTTCGGACTATTCGATCGAAACTGAAGTGACCCAAGCGGCCGGCGACGCGGACGTGGTCCCCCCATCCGGTTGCCGGGGGGAGAGGGGCTATGCAAGCCCGGAAGCGCTGCAACAGTCTGCTTGAGGAACTGCGGGATGTCTCCCCTGGGGGCAGCGTTCGTGTGGTGGCCAACGTCTACGGCGCGGTGCAGGGCGTCGGGTTCAGGCCGACGGTGCACCGCCTGGCCGTCGAGGCGGGGCTTGGCGGATCGGTCCGGAACCGCTCCGATTGCGTGCGGCTGGAGTTGAAGGGGCCGGCAGGGGCGGTTGGGGACCTGCTCGCGCGGCTGCCCGCCGCGCTGCCGGCCTTGGCGCGGGTGGACGGCATCCGGGTCGTAAAGCGCGTCCCGCTCGACGTCGCCCGGGCGCCGGGCCCGTTCAGGATCCGGTCCAGTTCGACGGGGCGTGCGGCGCATGTGGCGATTCCCGCCGATGTGGCCGCTTGCCCGGAGTGTCTCGCTGACGTGTACGATCCCGCCAACCGGCGGTATGGCTACCCGTTCACGACCTGTACGCGGTGCGGGCCGCGCTACACGGTGGTGCGCGCGATGCCCTATGACCGCGCTCGTACGACGCTGGCCCGGTTCCCGTTATGCCCGGTGTGCCGGGCCGAATACGACAATCCCGCCGACCGCCGGTTTCATGCCGAGAGCATCGCGTGCCCGGTCTGCGGGCCGCGTATCGCCCTGCTCGACGCCGGCGGCCGGCCCGTGGAGGGGGACCCTCTGCGCGAAGCGAGAGCGGCCCTGGCTGCCGGCCGGATCGTGGCGATCCGCGGGATCGGCGGGTTCCTGCTCGCCGTCGATGCCTTCGACCGGGCGGCGGTGTCGGAACTGCGCAGGCGCAAACGCCGGCCGCACAAACCGTTTGCCGTCATGGCGGCGGGGCCGGAAACCGTGCGGCGCTACTGCCGGGTGTCGCCGCCCGCGCTCGAACTGGTCCGTTCCGCCCGCGCGCCGATTGTGATTCTGGACACGAACGCGAGTCCGGCGGGCCGGGAGTTGCCGCTCGATCTGCTCACCCCCGACGCGGGCACCTTGGGTGTCATGCTGCCCAATTCGCCGATGCACAAGCTCCTGTTCGATCCGCTCGACGGCGACCCGGTCCCCGCGTTCGATCTGCTCGTCATGACGAGCGGGAACCGGCGCGGCGAGCCGATCTGTACCGGCAATGACGAGGCGCTTGCGCGCCTCGTCGGTGTCGCCGATCTGTTCCTCGTCCACGACCGGGAGATCGCTCTGCGCAATGACGACTCGCTCTGCGTCCTGCGCGCGGGCCGCCCGCAGGTGTGGCGCCGGGCGCGCGGTTACGCCCCGGACCCCGTCCGACTGGCGGCGCCGCTGGCGCGCGCGGTCCTGGCGCTTGGCGCGGAATACCGCAATGCCATCGCGCTGGGGCGGGGCGCCGAAGTGGTGCTCTCCCCGCATGTCGGAGACCTCGATACGCCGGAAGCCGCCGACGGATTGGAGCAGGCGGCGGACCGCCTGCCTCGCTTTCTGGAGCACGAGGTGGCGATTGTGGCGGTGGACAGGCACCCGGACATGGCGTCCACGCGGCTGGGCGTACGGCTGGCGGCCGAGCGCGGCGTGCCTCTCGTGCGCGTCCAGCACCATCACGCGCACGCGGTCGCCTGCATGGCGGAGCACGGCCTGTGCGAGGCGCTTGCGCTCGTGTTCGATGGGACGGGGCTCGGCACCGACGGCACGATTTGGGGCGCGGAATGCCTGCACGTGGCGCCGGGCGGCTATACCCGCCTCGCCACGTTTGAACCCGCCCCGCTGCCGGGTGGGGACGCGGCCGTCCGGCGGCCTGCGCGCCAGTTGGTGGGGCGCTGGGAGCAGGCGGGCGTGGCCGTTGCGCCGGACCGGCTTAGCCGGTTGGGCGTTTCGGAGCGGGAGCGGGCGGTCTGGACGGCGCAGGCGGCGCGCGGCTTGAACGCGCCGCTCTCCCACGCGGCTGGCCGCCTGCTCGACAGCATGGCCGCGGCGCTTGGCCTGGCGCCGGAACGCGTCACCTACGACGGGCAACCGGCGGTCCGACTCGAGGCGGCGGCGCGGCGCTGTACGCACGGCATGGCGCGGGCGGCCCTGCCGTTTCGATGCGTCGAACGGGCGGGCATGCTCCGGGTGGACTGGACGGAGTCGTTTCGCCGGCTCGAGGAACCCGCGGGCGGATACGCGGACGCGTGCTGCGCCGCGGCGGCCGTGCATGAGGCCGTTGCACGCGCGGCCGTGGCCATGGTACGCTACGCCCTGGATCGGGTCCGCGTGCGGACGCTCGTTCTGAGTGGCGGCGTGTTCATGAACGGGATACTCGCGGACCGGTTGGCCAACGACCCGGCCCTGAACGCGCTGGACTTGCGCCTGCACCGGGCCGTGCCGCCGAACGACGGCGGGGTCGCGCTCGGCCAAGCGGTCGTGGCGGGGAGCGGGCCGGCGCCGGCAGGATGGGATCCAGCGAAACGTTGAACGCGCGTGAGGGTGAGTGATGTGTCTCGGTGTGCCCATGCAGGTGCTTGAACTCCGGGCGGAGAGCAGGGGGTTGGTCGACCTTGACGGGACCCGGCTGGAAGTGGATCTCTCGCTGGTGGAGGACCCGCAAGTCGGCGACTACGTGATCGTGCATGCCGGGTTCGCGATCGAGCGGCTGGATCGGGCGGAGGCGGACGCGCGGATCCGAATGTTCGAGGATCTGGCCGCCGCGCAATCATGAAGTACGTCGATGCCTTTCGCCATCCAGGTGCGGCACGCGCGATCCGGGGGCGTATCCGGGAATTGGGCGCCCGCCTCGCGGAGACCCAACGCGCGGTCCGCATTATGGAAGTCTGCGGCACGCATACCATGGCCGTGGCGCGCTACGCCATTCGCGAGGCGTTGCCGCGGAACGTGCGCCTGATCAGCGGGCCCGGTTGCCCCGTGTGCGTCACGCCGCCCGGCTATCTGGACGCGGCCGTCGCGTTGGCCGGGCGCGGCATCGCGATTGTGACGTTCGGCGACATGCTCAACGTGCCCGGCTCCCAGACGAGCCTGGCGCGGCGCCGCGCTGAGGGCGCGCGGGTCGAGGTGTGCTATTCGCCCGCGCGCGCGGCCGAACTCGCCGCGCGCGAGCCGGGCGCCGAATTCGTGTTTCTCGGCGTGGGGTTCGAAACCACGATCGGGCCCGTTGCCAGCCTGGTTTGCCGGGCGCGGGAGCAGGGGCTCGGGAATCTGTCCGTGCTGTGCGGGTTCAGGCGGATCCTGCCGGCACTCGAGGCGCTCGCTCAGGATCCCGAGGTGGCGGTCGACGCATTTCTTTGTCCCGCGCACGTGAGCGCCGTGATCGGCGCCGACGCCTACCGGCCGTTTGCCCGGCGGCACCGGCGCCCGTGCGTGATCGCCGGGTTCGAGCCGCTGGACATCCTGCTCGGCTTGCAGGGCATTCTGGAACAGGTTCTCGCCGGCGAAGCGCGGGTCGACAATCAGTACGCACGGGTGGTGCGCTCGGAGGGAAATCGAAAGGTGCAGGCCTTGATCGAACAGTGCCTCACGCCGGTGGATGCGGATTGGCGCGGGCTCGGCACGCTCCCGCACAGCGGGCTGGCGCTGCGGCCGGAGTACGCGGCGTTCGACGCCGCGGTCCGGTATCGCCTCTGCGTGGGGCAGGGGCAGGTGCCCGCCGGCTGCCGATGCGGCGATGTGATCAAGGGCAAACTGACCCCGCCGGAATGCGGGCTGTTCGGCCGGGCCTGCACGCCCGCCGCTCCGGTGGGCCCGTGCATGGTCAGCTCGGAAGGGACTTGCACGGCCTGGTATCGCTACACACGAGGTGCACGGCCATGACGGACCGGATCCAGCTGGCGCACGGGGGCGGCGGGCGCATGATGCGAGAGCTCATCGAGCGCGAAATCGTGCCGCGTTTCGGCGGCGGCGCGGACGGGTTGCCGGATGCCGCCACGCTCGGCGAGGCCGGCGGCCCCATTCTCTTCACGACCGACGCGTTCGTCGTGCAGCCGCTCGAGTTCCCGGGCGGCACGCTTGGCCGGTTGGCCGTGCACGGGACGGTGAACGACCTCGCCGTCTGCGGGGCCGCGCCCCGCTGGTTGTCGCTGGCGCTGGTCCTCGAGGAGGGGCTGCCCCTGGACACCTTGCGCCGCCTGCTGGACGACGCGCGGGACGCCGCCGCCGAGTGCGCTGTGCGCGTCGTCACCGGCGATACGAAGGTGGTGCCGCACGGCCAGTGCGACGGAGCCTATGCCGTGACGGCCGGGATCGGCGTGGCGCTCGGATTCGATTTGGGCCCGGACCGGATTCGGCCCGGCGACCGAGTCCTGGCGAGCGGGACGCTGGGCGACCACGGAATGGCCGTGATGGCCGCGCGCGAACCGCTCGGGTTCGAAACGGGCCCGCAAAGCGATACGGCGCCCCTGCATCGGCTCGTGGCCGCACTGGTCCCGTTCGGGCCCGCCATCCGTTTCATGCGCGATCCGACCCGCGGTGGAACGGCCGCGGTCCTCAACGAGATCGCCGGGCAGCGACGCGTCGAGATCGTGCTGCGCGAGGAAGACCTCCCCGTCGCGCCCGCCACGCAGGCGGTCGCCGAGATGCTGGGGTTCGACGTCCTGAACAGCGCCTCGGAGGGTCGCGTCATTCTGGTCTGCGCGGCTGAGGCGGCGGAGCCCGTGCTCGACACGTGGCGCCGGCTGCCGCATGGCGGCGGCGCCGCCGCCATCGGTACGGTTGCCTCGGAGGGCGGCGGGCGTGTGGCGTTGGAAATGGAAACCGGCGGCCGGCGCCTGGTCGACGTGCCGCACGGCGAGTTGTTGCCGAGGATCTGTTGATGCATGAGATGGCGCTCGCTTGCGAAGTCGTCGAGCAGGTGACACGCCTGGCGGAGGCGGAAGGGGCGGCCGGCGTGTCACGCGTGACGCTGCGGCTTGGCGTTCTGTCGGGTGTGGAGCGCGGCGCATTCGAATTCGCCTATCCCGCGGCGGCGGAGGGGACAGTCCTGGCCGGGGCGGAACTGGCCATGGAGGAGGAACCGGCGGCCGTCCTGTGCCGGAGGTGTGGGCGACGGACGGAACCGGAGGTGCCGTTCCCGGTTTGCGGCGCATGCGGCAGCACGGATGTTGACGTCGTTGCCGGCCGGGATTTCACCATCCGATCGGTTGAACTCGAGTTCGAGGGGCCATGACGGGGACGGGAACCGCGCATGGACCCGCCTTCGCACGGAAACTCCGGCGAGGCGCGCGGGACCAGGCACGACTGAGGAGACGAACCGTGTGCAAGACATGTGGCTGCGGAAAGACGACGCTTGACCCTCAGCATGATCATGACCATCATCACCGCCCCGGCGGCCATCAGGACCATGGCCATCCACACCCCGAGCATGATCATGGCGAGCGCACCGGCGGGTCACGCCGGGCGAAGGTCGTGGATGTCCAGCGCCGTGTGCTCGCCCGCAACGACGCGATTGCGGCCGACAATCGGGCGTGGCTGGCCGAACGCGGCGTGGTGGCCCTGAACCTGATCTCGGCGCCGGGGGCCGGCAAGACACGGCTTCTGGAACGGACGCTCGACCGGTTGCGCGGTGCGGTGCGCTGCGCCGTCATCACGGGCGACCAGCAAACGGACAACGATGCCAGGCGCCTGCGGGGGAAAGGCGCGCCTGTCCGGCAGATCGAAACGCACGACGCCTGCCACCTGGATGCCGGCATGGTCCGCGATGTGCTTCGCGACGTCGTGGACGACGGCACGCGCCTGCTTCTGATCGAGAATGTCGGGAATCTGGTCTGCCCGGCCGCGTTCGACCTGGGTGAAAACTTCAAGGTCGCGTTGCTCTCCTGCGCCGAGGGCGAGGACAAGCCCGTGAAGTATCCCACCCTCTTCATGGATGCCCGGGTTGTCGTGCTGACAAAGATGGATCTGGCCGACCATCTGGACTGGGACGCCGGCCTGTGCCGGGCGTTCCTGCGCCGGGTGCAGCCTGACGTCCGGCTGTTCGAGCTCAGCGCGAAGACAGGTGCCGGGCTCGATGCATGGGTGGCTTACCTGAAGGAGTTGGCATCGTGACGGATGCCCGCCGTGCGCCGCGTTGCGCGGCGCCGGAGATGGCAGGGTCGAGATTTTGTCGTAGGTGCGGGCGAAGCCGCATCAGGAGCATGCGCGATGTGCGAGACCGGGAACCTGCAGTACCCGGAGCGCGGCGCCGAGGGCGCGCCCCGCGCCTTCTCGCCGAAGGAACGCCGCGTCCTGCAACAGATCAACCGCAAGGTGGCGGCCGCCGAGTCGCTCGCGTCCCTGCTGACTTTCGTCTTCGAGTCCACGCGCGACGTGCAACCTTGCGACCGATTGTGTATCGCGTTCCTCGAAGAGGACGGGCATCGGATCCGGTCCCAGTGGGTCAAGACCGTGTATCAGCCGGTCCGGCTGCCGGCCGGGTACGCAGAGGATCTGCAGGCCGGCTCGCTTGCCCGCGTTGTGCGCGAGGGGCGCCCGCGCCTTATCAACGATCTGGAAGCGTACCTGACCGCGCACCCGGACAGCCGTTCGTCCCGATTGCTCGTGGCTGAAGGCGTGCGCTCGAGCATGACCTGTCCGTTACGGGTCGGTGCGCGGACTGTCGGCGTCCTGTTCAGGAGTTCGCGCCGCCCCAGTGCCTACACACCGAGGCACGTGGCGATGCACCTGGCCATTGCGGAGCGGCTCAGCCAGGCGGTCGACAAGGCGCGCCGTATCGAGCAGCTTGCCGCCGCGAACAAGGCCTACGGGGAGATGCTTGGATTCGTGACACACGAGCTGAAGAGCCCGATCGCCGGCGCGATCACGGACCTGGACGTCCTGCTCGGCGGCTATCTCGGCGGGCTCGAGCCGCGCCAGCGCGAGAAGGCGCTCCAGATGCGTACGCGGTTGGCTGCGCTGCTCGGGCTCGTTGGGGACTACCTGGACCTGGCCCGCGTCGAAACGGGCGGGTTGCGGCTGCGCGTGAGCGAGGCCGTTGACCTGGCGCGGGCGGTCCTGGAACCGGCGCTCGAGAGTGTGGCCCCGCTGTTCGAAGCGCGAAACATGCGGCTTGTGCGGCGTTTCGAGCCAAACCAGACGCGTGCCGTGGCGTGCGATGCGGACTTGCTCCGGATCGTCGTCCTCAATCTGCTCAGCAATGCCGCCAAGTACGGCCGGATGGAGGGCGAAGTGCGGTTGGGCGCCGATGCGTTGCCTGACGCATTCCGGGTCTCGGTCTGGAACGAGGGTCGGGGATTCACCGGCGAGCAGCAGGGCCGGCTTTTCCGCCGATTCTCGCGTTTGGCGATCCCGGAATTCAAGATGATTCAGGGCTCCGGCGTCGGCCTCTACACCGCCTGGCGCATCGTGCGGTTGCACGGCGGTACGATTCGCGCTCGGTCGGAGCCGGACCAATGGGCGGAGTTTCTCGTCACGATCCCGCAGCCGCTCGTTACGCATCCGGCCGAAGCTGCCGCCGGAAGTTGACACCGGCGCGGCGTTGCCCGATAATGGATCCGCAAGACCACGTCTGCACGTCCGCACGCATGGGCGATTAGCTCAATTGGCCAGAGCGCCAGCTTTACACGCTGGATGTTACAGGTTCGAGTCCTGTATCGCCCACCATCAACGCGCATGCCGTCTGTGCGCCGCACAAAAAACCCCATGAATAAAGGGCTTTATCCCTCTTGCCCCTCATCAGATAGGAATCGATCCCGCCGAACCGCCTTGGGGATAGACCCCCAAACGTGCAAAACAGAACCCCGAAAACGTGCAAAACAGGATTGCCCCAGATCCAGATGTAAGCAGGGCGAGCGATCATCCAGATGCGCGCCGGACTCTGGGCTGCAACACGTAAAGAAGGGCGCGTGCGTACGCACGACCCTTCGCGCACCGCCCACCCTCGGTTTCGTGGCCAGCACTACTCTCCCTCCGCCTCTGCCGCATCCCGCAGTTCGTCAATCACATCGTGCGGTTTCAGTCCGTACACGTTGACCAGCTTCATGAAATGCAGCACATCGAGCCGTAGCTCGAAGCGCTCAATCTTGCTGAGCCAGTTGCGGCACATTCCCAACTTTCCGGCGGCTTGCGCCTGCGTGAGACCGCATGCGTTGCGCGCAGTCTTCAGCCGGCCGATCAGCCTGCGGTATCCAGGATCAAAAATAGTTTTCATCATCTTGCCTTTCTTGTTGCGTACCTGGGCGGGATTTGGTAAACTACCCACAGAAGAAAGGAATGCCGTGATTTAATTTAATAACGGCATTCCCACGAAACACGAACCTACCGAACTGGCCGCATTGCCGGCCGCGACGAACCTACCGAATACGATACGAATCACGGGGTCTTTCTGCCCCCGAATTGGGCGAACTACGTCTACTGGGTGATCAATGATCGAGAACAACACGGCGGGGAATCTGACGGCGCCGGCAGAAAGGGCATTTTTGCCCGGCAGCGTCCGAAGACTATCGAGTCGCCTGCTGGACGCGCTCCGTGCCATACCGCGGCTCCCGAACAAGCCGGTGCTGTACGGGGAGCAGAAGGGGGGATGGGGCCGGTACTACATCCTCCGGTTCCTGCAACGGGCCGGCAAAGGCCGCCGCCGCAAGCCGTGCTCAATCTACTTGGGGACGCTGCGTGGCGAAGCCGTGGCGTTGATCCGCAGGGCCATCCGGGACTACTGGCCCGAAATCCTGAATACCGAATACGAACACCGACGCACGCGCCGCATCAAGCGATTAAAGATGTGGCGGCGGGCAGCAACCAAATTGGGCAGCGCGCTGGCGAAGGAATCGGGATTCCGCTTTCGAGCCCGCGCATTATTAAGGAGAAACAGATGTCATCAATTGAAGAAGTAATGGCGAGTCCTGAGTACGAGAAGGCGCAGCAAGAGGCGCGCCTCTTGTTGCTGAAAAAAACGCTTAAACACGAGCCCATCCGGGACAACGAACTCAAGATGCTAATAACATGCCGCTGTTGGAAGGCGTGGGGGTGGGAGCTGCTCTATGACTGTCTGGTGAGAGAACTCCTGCTCGATAGGACAAGGGTGATAGACCTGGTCTACTGGGCGATCAAAATGGGGTACGAGGATGGAAAACTCTATGGAATCGACGAGAAACTGCTGCCCAAGCGGCTCGACGAACAAAGGGACGCTTCGGCTGAAACTGGCAACGATCCGCGGGTTACCGCTGGAGCAGCAGGAAGCCGTGATCCGAACCGCGTTGGACAAGATAGCTGACCAGGGCGAGGACGACCCGTTGGCCGCGTTGGAAAATGTGCTGCGGCTGATCCAGGAACATAATCTCGAGTTATTGGCCGCGATGGCGCCGTCCGTTCTGGCGTCCGTCCGTGATAGTGGACCGATGCCGCTACCGTTGCCCGGCATGGGCCGGCAACCACTGTCGAAGCGGGAGGCCAGGGAACTGACATCGCTCAGCACTCTGGAGACCGCCATAGCGAAGACGGGCGCGGCGATCGTGAAAGTGAGGGATGAGCGGGCACGCCGCGAAGAGGCCCGGAAGGGCTCATAACCACGGAGATTTGCATGAAGATTGCGGGACAGGATATCACAACACCTTTCGATGACAGTTCCTCCTATGCGCCGGATTGGCGGCATCAGATCGCTCAAGCTGTTGCCGGTCAAACCGGTCCGGCGCGCCTCCCTCCGGAACTGAAGAAGGACGAAGACCTGAAAGCCTACGTGGCGTATCTGCAGAAGAAACGCAAGCCGTCGTCACGCCCCAATGGGGCGGCAGGGCGCTATCGGCGCCTGATCGCCTGGTACGACGGCGCGCCGGCCAAACACTTCATCGAGCCGCTGCTCCTGACGGAGGCCTCATACACAACGATCACGCAGGAGTTGGGCGTCGAAAAGGAGGACGTTCGGCTTTACGAGCGGCTGTTTTTCAATATCCGGGATCAAGACGGCAACCTGACCGCCAGCCATCTGCTGAAGCGCCGGTTCGCCTTTGGTGAAGCGCTTCACTCTGAGCCGGATGCCGATGAGCACACGGTATGGCGGATGGTTGCGATTACGGCCGGATACAGGGGGCTTCAGGCCGTGTGGGGCACGGTGAGTTGGGCCGAGCATGCCGATCCGGATGACGTGATCCACGCCTTGGTGACGAACGAGCTTGTCCGTCGGCTACTTCTGGGCAACATGCGTACCAGCGATTTGACGCGGCTGTCCGGCAATCACGTCATGCGTGAACGCATGCTTCACGAAACCGGGCAGCGCAGCAACGACAGCGCGGCAGCCTGGAAACTGGTCACGCAGTTGCTTCAAACGGCAGCGCCCACGGTGGTGAAACCCGACAGCGCGCCGGAAACGATCACGAAACAGCAGGAGGCGCTCAAGGCCAAGCTGGATGCCCAGCAGAACATCGAGGGGCAGCCAGTGACCGACCAGGGCATGCAAGCCGGCATGGAAGCCCTGGCGGCCGTGGTCGAGGGGCATTTTGGCAAGGAGTAGCCCGGGATCGAGAATCCCGGGCTACCCCGTTTGAACTACGCGGCAATCCTGCGCCCCTTGGCATCAGCATCCGGCGTTGTCGCGGGGCGAGCGCGCCCCTTCGCCCAACGCCGCAACGCGGCAATCTGTTCGCCC
>JAFGHX010000084.1 GCA_016929905.1 Kiritimatiellia bacterium | reverse complement strand
CGCCAGACCTGGGTCGGCCCGCCGCGCGCCGATAGGAAGTAGAGGAACTTGCCGTCCGGCGCAAAACGCGGCTGCGCCGCGGAATGGACCGGAGCGGTCAGCCGCCGCGCCGGGCCGCCTTCCCGCGGCACGAGATGGATCGAGGTGGCGCCACGGTTTCTGTCCATGTCGTACTCGGTCACGGCGAAGGCCACCGCGCGGCCGTCCGGCGCGAGCTCAGGATCGGCCAGCCGGCCCATCGCCCAGAGGTCCTCGACGGTCATCGGCCGCTTCGGCGTGTCCTGGGTCGGCGCGGTCGGGGCCGCGAGCGTCGCGGCAGTCAGCACCACAACGGCGAGATGGCATCGGGACATGAGCGTCTCCTTCGGCACGATCGGGGGCACACGGTCGGGGCACGTGGTCGGCGTCCTCCAAAGGGTAGCGAAAGCGGTGCGGATGTCCAGCGCCGCGCCGGCCGCCCGTCGCAAGGCAGCGATTTCGCGCATGCGTGGAATGAAGTGTGGAACCCGACCGAAAAGCAGGTAGAAGGAGAGGCAACGGCACGCTGTGCAAGGCACGACCCCGGTGGGCGAGAAGCGACACAAGAAACGAAGGCGGGAGCGGGAGGCGCGGTCCGAGCGTCCTGCCGCGCCGGCCGCGGCCGTCCCACGCGGGCGCCGCGGACTCTGGATTGCCGCGAGCCTGGCGTGCCTCGCAGCGGCCGCGGCAGTCCTCGCGCTGGTGCTCGCGCGGCGCGGCGCGCAAGCGCGCGTCCCGATCCCAGCCGAATGGCCGCGCCTCAAGCTGGGCGACGCCGCCCTGCCGGTCTACGTGGCCCGCACGCTGGCGGACCGCGAGCGGCTCGTGCCGCCCCGGATCGACCGGCGGCGCCCGCTCACGCAGTTCTTCCGCCGCCACGCGGTGGCCGCCGGCGTGCTGTTCGCCTATCCCGACGAGCAGTATCGCTCGGTGCACCTCGACCACGACGTGCTGGGAGGATCGCTGGGGCTCCTTTTCCTCGACGCGCGCGGCGGAATCGTCGGACTCGAGCGCATCGGCGCCGCCGGCAAGCTCGTGCTCTCGCCCGGTCTGGCGCGCTTCATCCTGTTCGTTCCGGGCGACTGGCTCGCCGCCCATCGGATCGACCCCGCCTGCTCGGTCGTGCTCCCGGAATCCGTGTTCGGCAACGCCGAGCCCGAGTACACGCGCATTCCGGATCCGGTCCGGATCCACGTGAACGGCGTGCCGCTCGACGTCGAGGTCGCCGCCACCGCCCACCTCCGCATGCGCGGCCTGATGTATCGCAACTACGTGGACGAAGGCACGGGCATGCTCTTCCTGTTCCGCGACGCCGCCCCGCAGAAGTTCTGGATGCGCAACACGCGGGTCGCCCTCGACTGCGCCTACATCGACGCCGACCACGTGATCCGCAACATCGTCACCATGCGCCCCCACGACCTCGATGCCGACCAGAAGTACGGCTCGGACGGAGCGGTGGTCATGGCGCTCGAGACACCGGCCGGCTGGTTCCGCAAGCACGCCGTCCAGCCCGGCCACCGCGTCGAGATCGGCCAGCGGCTGGAGGCGCGGCGCCGCACCGCCGATCCGTGACCGGGCCGCGCTTGGCGCCGCCGCCGCCGCACGCTATCCATTGCCGCCGAGTGCACGTCCCTGGAAGAAGAAGAGAATCACGCAGGCATGACTGAACGGAAGCGCGATTGCCGCAAGCTGGCGGCGGGCCGCAAGCGACGGGATCCCTTCGTCCTCTACCAGCAAGCGGTGCAGGACGCCGCCTTCGAGGTGCGGCTATGCCGGCGCATCTACCGCACGCTGCGCGGCGCGGAGCCGGTGCGCTTTCGCGAGGATTTCGCCGGGACGGCACTGCTGGCCTGCGAGTGGGTGCGCCGCGTGCCGGACGGGCTGGCCCAGGCCGTCGACATCGATCGGCCGACCCTCGAGTGGGGACGCCGGCACAACGTGGCGAAGCTCGGCGCCCGCGCCGCGCGCGTCACGCTCGTCCACGGCGATGTCCGCACGGCGCGTGGCTTCCGGCCCGACGTGGTGGCGGCGATGAACTTCTCCTACTTCGTCTTCAAGCGCCGCCGGGAGCTGCTCGACTACTTCCGGGCGGTGCACAAGTCGCTCGCGCCGCGCGGGGTCTTCGTCATCGATCTCTACGGCGGACCCGAGGCGCAGATGCTCCAGGAGGAGACCACCCGCCACGCCCATTTCACCTACGTCTGGGACCAGAAGCGCTACAACCCGATCACCGGCGAGACCCTGTGCCACATCCACTTCCGGTTCCCGGACGGCGAGCGGATGCGACGAGCCTTCACCTACGACTGGCGCCTCTGGTCGCTGCCCGAGCTCCGCGATGCGCTGGCGGAAGCGGGCTTCCAGAAGACGGTCGTCTACTGGGAAGGCACCAACCGGCGAACCGGGGCGGGCAACGGCGTCTACCGCATCTCCGAGAAGGGCGACACGTCGAATTGCTGGATCGCCTACATCGCCGCGGCCCGGTAGCCCCGCGGGCGCAGTCCGCCCGCCCCCCCTGCGGAGGCATGACGAACACTCGCTCCGGAGCACGGCGGGAAGGCGACCGCGCCACCGGCGGCGTGTCGCCACCATCCCGAAATGGTCGCCGGAGCCCGTCACGCAGACCGGCTACACGCCGGGATCCGTGGGGCGCAGATGGGCATAAGGGTCACCCCCGGAACGCGTGGCACGAGCAGGCTGGCCAAGGAGCCGATTTCCCCGGTCGCAACGCCCGCCCCACCGAGCCGTCGGCGCCCCATCCTGGAGCAAAGTGAAGAGCTCGCACTCGTTGTCGCAGGACCGACATGTGCTTGGGCGGATGGTGAAGGAACCGGTTCGCCAGCCTTTGAATGCGGTGTCACCTCCACCGACGTCTTCCCCCGCAAGCACGGCCGCGCCGATCGCCCCGCAGGCGGTGACATGAGGGGGAATCCTGATTTCCGCATCGGGCAGGGCTTCCCGGAAACACTCCACGATCGCTCGATTGCGTGCCACGCCCCCCTGGAACGAAATCGGCGAATGCAGCTTCCTGCCCCGCGCGACGTTGTTCAGGTAGTTCCGAACCAACGCCTGGCAGAGGCCTCGGCAGATCTCCGATCCGTCATAGCCCGCCTGCTGCTTATGGATCATGTCGGACTCCGCGAACACGGAGCAACGCCCCGCGATACGCACAGTGCGCTTTGCCGCTAGGGCGTACGCCCCGAACTCCTCGATCGGGATCTTCAACCGTTCCGCCTGCTGATCCAGGAAGGCTCCGGTCCCGGCAGCGCAAACGGTATTCATGGCAAAATCACAGACCCGGCCTTCGCGGAGATGGATGATCTTCGAGTCCTGCCCGCCGATTTCAATGATCGTGCGAATGTCCGGATCGCACCTGAGCGCCCCAATCGCGTGCGTCGTAATCTCGTTCTTCACGACGTCGGCACCCAGGTAGGCCGCCGCCATATACCGACCGCTTCCCGTCGTGCCGACCGCGCCGATCGTCACATCCGGAGTCACCTCCCGCTGAGCCCGGTCGATTTCTCGGACCAGGGCCGCGAGCGGCCGGCCGTCCGTTCTCGCGTAGGATTCGTATTGCAGCGCTCCGGCTTCGTCCACCAAGACGACTTTCAGCGACACCGATCCGACATCGACCCCGAGGAACCATCTCCCCATCACTGCCTCCCGATTCCCTTCCTCGGCAAGCTGGCCAGACCATCCAGAAAGGCCTCCACGCGCACGTTGATGTGCGTATTCTCTGCATGCTCGTCCAGGACGAGCACGAGACAGGGCAGGTCGTAGACCCGTCGGCATATCGATTGCACGATCGGAACGATGCAGCTGTCCACGCCGCAGGCGAAGGAGGAGCAGTACACGACGCCATCAACAGCTTTCTCGCGGATCGCACGCAACAGGGCCGCAATGGACATTCCGCCCAGTGTCCAGTACATCAGGTATCCTTCCAATCGGTACTCCTTCCCGAGGCCCTCCGGAGCCAGCATAGAAGGCGTCGAGAGGCCGCACCCCAGTCCCTGCAAGAGCGCAGGCACTCCCTTGTTGATGAACGCATCTCCGAGTACATACGGCATCCCCAGAAGCAAGATCCTGGACCCGCCTCGGTTCCCGGCCACCCGCCCCGCGCCCTGTACCTGGCCGAAAGCATCCACCGCCTCCCCGACAGAGGGTGTGGAGCGCGTTGCCGCGACAAACCGAGCATACGCTCCCCGAGCCACCTCGACGGCGTGGCGCATCTTCGACCTCCCGAAGCCAAGGGGTTTCAGCCGAGCGCGGTCCCATCCATCCATTGCCGCGAACGGGGTCAGGTTGAAGCTGAGGACATTCGGAATCTCCAGCACGTTCCGCAGCAGATCCGGCAATCCGGCACAGGCGGGGCAGACGTAGATGTCCCGGTGAAGTCGGTTCAAGCGCGGCACGAAGATCCAGTCCACCTGCTCCCGCAGCGCTTCGGCATGGAGAAAGGCGCACTCGATCGGCAGGCAGATGTCTCCCTGGTGCCTCTTCGGTGTCCCGCAGAATCTCCGTGGCGTCATCGGCGTGGAGACCAGGATCTCGCATCCCAGTGCGCGGAAGAACGCCCGCCAGAACGGCCCCAGCGCAAAGTACAGCAGGCATCGCGGCAGCCCGATTCTCATCGCACTGATCCCCTCATCGCCGCATGGACCCGTAACGCTTCAGGAAGAGGTTGTCAACGAAGGCTTCCAGGCGAACAGCGAAGCGCTCTCCAGCCGACACATCATCGAGTGTAAGGCTGATGATCGGAAATCCCGTGTCACGCTCCACGGCGGCGAGGACATTCTGCGTGACAAACTCCACCATGCACCCGAACGGCTTCACGTGGACCATTCCGTCGGCACCCTGCCGCCGTGCCAGCAGAGCGTACCCGACGTTTGTCGAGCAGTCTCCGCCAATGTACTCCCTCATGTATTGCCGCGAGGCCCGGATGGCGGCGCGCTTTCCATGCCGGTTCAGGAAATCGAGGTTCATCCCCCACAGGAGATATGTCGTCTGCCAGACCACCCGATGGGGCACCGCGCCGAGCCTTGCCAGCCGGAGCTCGACATTGTCGTTCGTGTAGGGGTCCAGAGCGCAGTAGACCTCACCGCAGACGACCACTTTGACCGTCCTGCGCGCGCGATCGATGGGAATAGCCCGCAGGGCCCTGCGGGCCTTGAGGAACGCGGCATAGATGGCGAGGGGACCCCGGGATTGTGCAATGGCCTGCTTTCCCCTCACGAATGAATCCTGGATGCTTCCTGGCTCGATCTCGTAGACCATGAGCCGATTCCGCTCTGCCTCCAGCTTTTCCGTTGCGTGTAAGCGCAGGAATCCGATGAGGAAGCTCTTGGCGATGCGAAAATACGGGACGTTGTGCCCGTACATCTTCTTGTACACCTTGCGCATGCGCTCGACGTACCCGTCGCGAACGCTCAGGTTGTTGAAATCGAACCAGCCGATATTCAAGTCGAGATCGCTGAAGATCAAGCGCATCCCGAGGCTGTAGAATCCCAGCCGGCATGGCCCACCCTCCGTGATCATCCCGACGGTATTGGCACCGGCCGCGATACACTGCAGAAGGCTGCCCGTGATCAACTTGAACGGCAGGCAGGCTCCTTCCGGCGAGTGCAGCGTTCCCAGATCGAGCGTTTCTCTTGAATTCGGGGGCGGCCGCACGGTCCGATCCCCCGTGCCGACGGCATCGATGAAGCCGTCGACGAGCTGGCTCATCACGCCGAGGCTCGGATAGCATCCGATGAATTGCTCGGGCGGCGGGCCTTCCTGGAGCAGGCCGTCGATCTCGACGGGCTCGGGGTGCGGTGTCAATTCCCTCTCCTCATCTGGCAGGTCGATTCCGGGGCCCCCAGAAACCGGAGGCAACACAGCACCGGGTTTCAGTCTTTGGAGCTCGTCTCCAATGAGGTGGTGGCGTCTCCACCGTAGCGCAGCGAGAGCACGCGTCGCGATGCGGAAGCGACCATCCTAACGGCCCAGAGTTCGGCTCTCAAGTCCTGTCAAGCCCGGGCTTGCGGGGGACGACCCCCAGGCGGAACCGCGCCAGTAACAAACACAAAGCGTTCTACGAGAAGGTGTTGCCGCGTCGGGGGGCCATCCGTTCGTCGTCCTCACGGGTAAGCGGTACCCCGATCGCCTGAGGAGGGATAGCCGGTTGCCCGCGTCGTTGCACGCCGTGACGCAATCCGGAAGTCGATTCGCCCGCCCCGGTTGCACGACCGGCAGCGAGTCTGCCGGGTCGGCGGCACGGATTCTGAGAAACGTGCAGCGCGATGGAATCTTCGTCACCCGCGGTGCCAGGTCCGGGCGGCGGGAAACCCGTGGCATCGCGGATTCGAACCGGCCTTCCGTCACACGAACCTGAACAACAATCTCGCCCGCAACCCGAGAGGTCCTTCCGGCGCGGGCCGTTGGCAAACGCCGGACCGACGACGCCATGACCCCTTGGAACGGCGCGCCGGAGAGGTCGCTCGGGAGCCTCGGCGCTCAGCCGCCTACCAGCACCGACGACGGACTGGCCGCAAAGTCCTGGTCACGTGCGGGACAGCACGGAAGCTCCTCTGTCTGTGCCCGTTGCACTCGCGGTACTTGCGTCTTCCTACCAGTACTTGCGATCGTAGTCCTTGTAGATACGACGAAGGGCCCAGCCGCAGCACATGCCGCGCCGTATCACCCGGGCAAGGTCGCGCAGCGAGCGCCCGACCTTCTTTGCCCGCCAGGGATTCTCCCGAAAGCCGAGCAGGTACAGGAGAGAGAAGTAGCGGTAAAACCGGTTCAGCGGAAGCCGCGTCGGCAGAAGCGTATGCATGCAGTCATAGAAACTGTACGGATCCTCGCAGATGAACTCGTCGCGGTGTTCTTCCCACAACGGCGTGCCCGGCGACGGAGAAAACACGGTGAATGACATTTCGGCCGGCGCCACCTGCTTGATCGTCTTGTGAATCTTGCGGAAGTCCTCGACGTCGAAGTCCGGGTTCACCATGAGCGCGGCATGGAGCCCGATCCGCAGCGCGCGGAGGATCGCCACCGCCCGCCGGTTTTCTGCCGGCGTCACCTGCTTGTCGTACCCGTCCAGGTTCTGCTCCTCCATGGACTCCAGGCCGATGTAAACCACCGCCAAGCCCGCCTGTTTCCACAAGCGGAATACTCCTTCGTTCCGGCAGATCGTGTCGCTCCGGGCCCAACTGATGTACTGCTTCCGGATGCCCCGCTCGAGCAGCAGCTCCGCCACTCGCCGGGCCCGCCGGGGGTTGATGAACATCTCGTCGTCGACGAAGTAGATATGCTCCTCTGGGAGGGCGGCGATCTCATCGACCACGTCCTCCGGCGCGCGCGGCATGTACTTCCCGTGCGCCAGGAAATGGACCACACAGAACTTGCACCGGTAGGCGCAGCCCACGCTGGTCCGCAGCGTAGCCACGCGAGGGAAGATCGTCCGGGATCTCGCCCCGTGCTCTCCCGACCAGATGCAGTAATAGCGGGAGCGATCGGTCAGGTCGCGCCGCGGACGGGGTATCTGGCTGATCGGAGGCAGTTCGGGCGGCCCCTGCTTGGCCAGCTCGGCAAAGCCCGGCGACTTCACCACGAGGCAGTTCGGCACGCTGCCCGCGTCGCCCCCGGCCTCCAGCACCGCAACCAGCTTCCGCAGCACGGTAGCGCCGTCGCCGCGGACCACCACGTCGATGATGCCGGGAAGCCCGTAGTCCACCGGCGCGATCGTGGCGTGGACGCCGCCGACCATGACCACGCATGCAGGGAGGAGGACCTTGGCGGACGCCGCCAGCTCCTTCACATGCCGCGCCTGAGTCGAGTAGCCTCCGAAGCCGATGATGTCGGGCTGGAAACGGCGCACCTCGTCGTCGAATACGCGGCGCGGCCTGCGGTACAGGGTCAGATCTAGGATCCGGGTTTCGTGCTTCCGGTCAATCCCACCCGCCACGATTTCAAGGTCCAACGGTTCCAGGTGGACGAAGGCGTAGAAGCTCCTGGCCACCGCCAGGGAAACATGAGGTCGAACCAAGAGGATCTTCATCCGTCCCCGCTT
>JAFGHX010000083.1 GCA_016929905.1 Kiritimatiellia bacterium | reverse complement strand
GGTGAGCGAGCGGTTGAAGACCTGCACGGCCAGCACGTTGGTCGGGCAGAGCACGGGCATGGCCGCGCCGGCGTAGGTGTTGGACCATGAGGCATTCATGTTGTTCAACGCAATGGCATCGTGTGGTACGGGCTCGCCCGGCGCGCCGGGCGCGTTCACGCGCGCAATTTCTTCGCCGTTGATCCACATGATGAAACTGTCATCGAATTGCGCCAAGATGTGCAATTCGCTGACTAATGCTGAATACCGAACGCTGAATCCTGAACGCAGGAAGATGCAGGAATAGCTGTTCGGCATGTCGGCAAGTTCTGTGCCGAGGGTGACGCCGTAGTCGCTGTAGCCGATCGGGGCCGGGCCGGATGACCAACTGCTGTCATCGAATCCCGGCCGGCGCCAGGCTGTCGATGGTTCAGATGCCTCGGCGGTGCCCTTCCGATATCGCCAGGTTGCACCGGCGGGAATCACAATGGTGCTTGGGGCGGCACGTTCGGTGGTGGCCCAGGCGAGGTCCGAGTAGGCCGAGTTGCCCGCCGCGTTGCATGCCTTGACGATGTAGTAGAACGTGGTGTCGGCAGGCAGCCCGGAATCAGGGTGTGCGGTTACGTTGGCGGCCGGTTCCGCGACGCGGGCCCAGCCGCTCTGGCCGCTCTGGCGGCGGTCGATCTTGAACCCGGTCTCGTCTGAGCTGTTGTCGCGCCAGGTGAGTTCGATCTTGCTCGAGGAGACCGGCACGGCGTTGAGCTCGCTCGGGGCCGCCGGCGTCACGGGCGGGGGGGGCTCACTTGGTATGCCGTTCCAGACTTCGTAGCTGTCGATCCAGAACCGCCAGTTGCCGGATGATTGCTTTCCGTCCACCTGCGTCGGACGTACAGGCCCCTTGTAGTAGCACGGCGAGCCGACGCTTACCCGCGTGAACACGGTGGTCTGCTGCATGCCCGTATAGGCGAGCACCGCGTTGGCGGCATAGGTGCCGGCGCCATCGCGCCAGGCCCGGAACATGCCGTTCGAGGCGGTCGGGGAACTCGGCATCTTGATGTAGAGCGCATATTCGTGCCAGGCGTTATCGTATACGTACAATCTGCCGGAGTCCCAGCGGACACCGGAATCATACCAATGAAATGATCCCCCGTGGAGCCACCCGCCGCCAAAAGTGGCTTCGATGTCGCGGTTGTCTTCGCCCTCCATGCGGAAATGATTCGAGCCGCCGTCCGGGCCGTGGCCCCCGTTGTTGTAGTCCGTCGCCTCTGCTTCCCAGTCAGCGGGAAACCTCGCATGGTACCGGATGAACATCTCTTGGCCCCAGTTCAGCCCGATATTGAACCGTAGAATGGAGTCGCCCTGGTTGTCGAGTTCGTTCGGGTCCATGCTCGCGACGCAGTACGATCCGGACTGCGCGAAGCCGGCCACCTGCCAGCGATCGGCACTGCCGGCGAACTGTTCGGCATAATGCGTCCACACGCGGCCGACGACGTTGTCTGTCTCCTCGAAGTCCTCGAACAGTAGCCGCTCGGCGGCATATCCCGCGGCGTCCCACAGCCAGTACAGCATGGCCGCGAGCGCGGCAACGGCGGTAACGTGACGCGCAGGTTGCAGTCTCATCGTTCGTGAAACTCCCCGTTTGACTTGTCCAGTTACCCGCAGTCGGCCAGCAGCACACCGACGATTGTCAACACTTATCCTATCATCACCTCGCTGCAAGAACATCTTGATGTCCGGCATTTTATATGCTAAATACAGGCATATGGCGGTCTCCAATTGACCGATGGAAGGGGAGTGCATGCGGAAACGGACGTACCAGTCGATCGTTCGGAGTGCAACGGCCTACATGCAGGAAAACCTGTCGCGTTCGCTCACGGTCCCGGAGCTTGCGCGGGCGGTCTCGTATTCGGCGGATCATCTTCGGCGTGCGTTTCGCGAGGTGGTGGGCGAGGGGGTCGTGGCGCGGCTGCGTCACCTTCGTATGGAGCGTGCCAAGCAGTTGCTTCACGAGACGGACTTGTCTGTGACGGACGTGGCATTTGAGGTGGGGTTCGGGAGCTATCCGCGTTTCGCCGAGGCGTTCCGTGTCGGCACGGGGATGAGCGCGAAGGCATGGCGCCGGATGGTGCGCGGCGCCACGGAACCCACGGCCGCCGCCTCGACTGCGGGAGGGGGGCGCGCGCGACGCGAGTGGTTTCGGGAGGGGTTCTCCGGGGAGGGTTTTCGGGATGTTTGGGACGTGCACGGCGAGTGGCGGCTGGAGGACGGTCGTGTGTTCGGGCGCGGCGTCGGGCGGATCGCGCTGCAACTGCAGCGGCCGTTGCCGGAGAATTTCCGACTGGCTTTCGACGCTCGCTTCGTTCGTGTGCCGAGGCAGGAATCGCATCATCTTCTGATCGATTTGTCGGACGAGCAGCGCCGCCGCGTGTACCGCGAGTGGGTGATCGGGGCGTGCGGGAATTTCGTAGGGGAATTGCGCCGAGGCGGGTTGGTCTATCACCGCGATCCCCGTGCGGTTCTTACCAACAGTGAGTGGTCTCGTGTCGTATTGGAGTTCCAGGACGACACCGTGTGCCTGTCCTTGAATGGGGAGGATGTGTTCGCGTTCAGAGATCCATTCCCGCCCTCCTATGCGGAACGCAGTCATCTGACGCTGGGTGCCTGGCGCAGCGCGGTACGGTTACGCGATCTGGCCATCTATGATCTGGGCTTCGATTCGACGGTCCGCTCGGTCCGGCTCGGCGACGGGTCGTTCAACAGCGGCTTGTTCGGCAAGGCGCGGGATTTCTACGTGCGGCTTTTGCAGGGCGGCGTTTCACCCGAGAACATGATGGAGCTGCGGCACAAGATCGGGATGTGCTACGTGCGTGAGGGCCATTGGGCGCAGGCCAGGGCGTGGCTCGAAAAGGTCGTGCCGGTGCCGGGCAACGACTTCTGGGCGCAGCAGGCGAAGCTCGGCATGCTCGAGACCGATTGGCGGCAGGGCGATCTGGCGGCATTCGAGCAGCATGCTCGGGGCTTGTCCGGGCATAGGCTGTTGCGAGAGGGGGGGCGCGTGATCGTCGCATGGGCGTGTTCGGACCTGGGTGCACGAGGCTTTCACAGGGACGCACTGCGTCTGTGCGAACTGTTGGAGGAACTGGGCTCTCCTGATGAGCTGCCCGACTTGTCGCTGCAGTTGCAGATCGCGGCCAAACATGAAGTCCTGCGTGAGTGGGCCGCGGCCGAGCGGCGTCTACAGAGGGTGGTAAAGGCTCCGCGCATCCCCGAGCACACGCTCAGTTTGGCGCTCCACAATCTGGCCGAGTTGTACACGCATTGGGGTAGAGCGGCGCTGGCGCGAAAGACTATTGGCCGGTTGCGGACGCAGACGGCCGATCCGATCGTGCTGGGTCAGTGCGATTTGCTCGAAGCGGCAAATCTGCGCGCCCGGTCACGTTTGCGGCAGGCGATAGCCGTCTATGACAGGATCGGCCGCAAGTGGGCGGAGGCCGTGCATCTGTGCGCTTATGCCGCTCTTCAGAAGGCGCTCGTACTCTGTCAGCTTGGGCAAACCGAGCAGGCACGAGATGTGATCCGGGACGTCCACCAGGAGGACGCCCGGATCGCCGGTATGCCGCCGGACATCGAGCGGATGAGGCGCTACTGTGAATATGTGGCGTGGTGTGTGGACGGCGAGTACGAGCGAGCCGCCGCGCTGCTTACGGACGCGGCGCGGGATGACCGCCAAGTCCTGGCTGTGCGGGCGGAAGCGGCCGTCAAGGCAGGCATTCTGACGGAATTGGCCGGCAAGCCGAAGGCCGCTCGTACGATTTGGGGGAGGACGGTTCGCGCCTATCCGCCGCCGCGCTGTGGCTACTACGGTACACTTGCCGAGCGCCTGCGTGCCGGCGTTGCTCCAGGCCTTGCGGAGATGCCATACGAAGCGTTCAGGCGTTCCGAGATGTTCTTTCTTGTGGCGCTGCTGTACGAGTCGCGCGGGGACAGTCGTCTGTCGCGTACGCTCTTCCGGCTCTGTGTCAAGGAGGATCGCTCCCTGCGCTGGCCGGCCCGTCTCGGGACGGAACGGCTCGAGGCGAATTGACGCCCAATCAGATGCGGGCACGGGACACAGCCCGCTCAAAGGACCGGCGCCTTGTTCCGCATCACGAGACGTCAAGCTTTTGGAGAGCCATGATCGGAGTTTGACAACTCCGACCATATTCTACAGATATCCAAATAGGCCATAGAACAACAGAAAAACAGGCAATCCGTACAAATAGAGGCGTGTGTGGAGAGTCCAGACTTTACCTCGTGATCGGACTTTGTAAACTCCGATCATGAGCACGAGCACGGATGCAATGGGATCGGCGCCGCGTCCGACTTTATGGCGGACATGCCGCGTACTGGCCAATGAGGTGCGTCTTGAAATACTGCGCGAATTGTTTCGGGGCCCGGGTCAGTCCGTTTCGGCGATTGCGGAGAAATTCGATGTGGCACGACCAACGGCCACGCGCCATCTCCGCCGCCTGGCGGCGAGGGGGTTGCTCCAGGCCCGCCGGGATGGTGCCTGGGTCTACTACCGGGTCGCGCCTGACCGTACGATTCCGGCTGCCGCGCGGTTCGTGAATACACTGCGCGACGTGTTCGCTGCCGACAGCGGATATGCGGCGCAGGAGATCTTCCGTCTGGTGACGGCCTTCACGCATCCCAGGCGGCAGATTCTCTATGCAACGCTGAGTACAGGCGATTGGCGATTCGCGGAACTGAGACGCAAGACCCGGATGTCAACCCCGGCGCTTCAGCGCCATTTGCGCAAGCTGCGCAGCCGCGGGTTCGTTGTGTCCGCAGCCGGCAGGTATCGTGCAGTGACCCCGCCCGGCCGCCTTGCCCGGCTGTTGGCCGACTTGGCGCCGCGTGAGGCGCGATAGCAGGCTTCAGATCAGTCTTCCAGCCATACCCGGGCACGGAACCACCTGGGCACATCGACGGCCGTGTTGGTGTACACCACGGTCTGGCCGCCCCCCCGGATTCGGGCGTGGGCCAAGACCGTTTGCCATACACTTGCGTCTCTCAGCGCCCTTTCTTCCATGCAGTAGTATCGCGTGTAGCCGTCGTAGCCTGTACCGTCTGCGGCTTTCGCCGTGAAGCTCAGAACGACCCCGGCCGGAGTGAGCGTCGCGTCGAGATTGAATGTGCTCGATGGGGAAGCCGGATCGCTGCCGCAAATCCACTCTTCCAGGTTCGACAACCCGTCTTCGTCGGGATCGGCGCCGGCGGTTCTGCCGGACGGGTCGGGCAGCCCCGAGAGGCAGGCCGTTTCCCAGGCGTCCGGCACTCCGTCCTGATCGGCATCCTTCTCCAGGGGCAACTGGCTGACGGTCCATGAGAGTGCGGCGTCGAAGAGGCAGTCGCCGCTGGTGAGCGAGCGGTTGAAGACCTGCACGGCCAGCACGTTGGTCGGGCAGAGCACGGGCATG